>CAJXCL010000023.1 GCA_913051775.1 uncultured Nitrospirota bacterium
ACATGCCGGCAAGGTGCTGGACAGCGCCTGAAATACCACAGGCAATATAAAGTTCCGGGATTACTGTTTTCCCTGTCTGCCCCACCTGGGCGGAGTGGTCACGCCATCCGGCATCCACGGCAGCCCTGGACGCCCCAACAGCGGCCCCAAGGACATCTGCCAATTCCTCCAATATTTTGAAGTTCTCCGGTCCTTTCATACCACGACCACCGGAAACAATAATCCTTGCTTCGGTTAAATCCAGTTTTACACCGGCATCCTGGACAAACTCTTTTACTATTGTCCCGACATCTTGAGAATCCAATTCAGCAGGTATTTTTTCAATATTGCCGGTCAGTGATTCATCTTTTTCTGGTAATGTCATTACGCCGGGTCTAATTGAAACAATTTGTGGCAATGTATCATTTCCTGTAACTTTCATGAGGGCTTTACCCGCATAGACAGGACGAACAGCTTCTAATTTTCCTTCATTGTTTAATGAAAACTCAATACAATCAACGAAAAGAGGCGTGTTTAAGCGAGTGGATAACTTTGGGGCCAGGCCTTTACCCTGAAAGGTGGCTCCCATTAAAAGTATTTCCGGTTTTCTCTCTTTGATCAGCTTTGTTAATACAGCAGTATATCCGTCGGGGGCATAATTTTTTAAAAGGGGGTTTTGAAGCAGGTAAACTTTTTTTGCTCCGTAGTGGAAGAGTTCTGCGGCAAGGTTTTCCACATCATGTCCCAACAATAGAACAACGCAATCGGTATTTAATTTTTCCGCAAGGGTTAAACCCTGTCCGAGAGACTCAAAACTAACCCTTTTAAGCTTCTTTTCTTTATGCTCGGCAAGAACCCAAATTTCACCAGCCATAACTATCTTTCCCACTTGCCAACAGATCTGAAAATGGGTAAATCAAGAATCCACTCAACTTCCCAAATTTCTCCAATAGTTCCCAACCCTAATAAGAGTAAATAGATAATCATGACTGTGAGTCCTATTTCCCCTTTATACTTTTCCCAAAAATTTCGGATTGGCTGAAAAACACCGGGTCGTGCTTTTTCATTTTCTTCTAATTTTACTTCTTCGCTCATTTCCTTAAAGTCTCCATAAAAGTTTATTTTTTTACCGAAGAACGGCAAGTTGCTGCAATCACATGGGCTACCGCCCTGATGCTGCTAACAAAAATTGTGTTAAAAAACAATTTTACAGATTTGCAGTGCAGAGAAAATTATTCAAACAACTTTAGCTTCTTCACGGAGAAGCTGAACTAACTCTTTTGCGGTCTCCTCCTCAGTCCCTTCAAGAATTTTTCCTCCGCTTCTTTCAGGTGGAAGAGAAAGGGACAGAGTTTTTACAAGGGAGCCTTCTTCTCCCACTTGATTTTTCTCCATACCAACCCCGGCCAGGTCGAGTTTGATTATCTCTTTTTTCTTAACTGACATAATTCCTTTCATGGTAGGCAAACGGGGAGTATTCAAATCCTTTTGACAGGTAAATAACGCTGGCATTGAAACTTTAATAATTTCGCTGCCTCCTTCCACCTGCCGTTTCACTGTAGCAGTATGATAGTCTTCGGAAAAATTCAATTGAGTAATAACGGGCACATGTGGAATACCCAGTGTTTCTGCCAGAGACTGCCCGACAAAAAAAGCATCATCATCCACCGCCTGCTTTCCGCAAAGAATCAAATCATATTCCATGGAGCCAATTACTTTGGATAAAATGGAAGCTATAACAAAACTATCCGATCCATTAAACACATCATCTTGAATATGATGCGCGCGGTCAGCGCCCATAGCCAGGGCTGTCTTTATCGCTTCTTGGGCCCTATCCGGGCCAATAGTAATTACCTCTACTTCTGTTCCCTCTTTTTTTTCTTTTATACGGAGGGCTTCTTCCACAGCATATTCATCATAGGGGTTTAAAATAAACTGAACCTGATTGGTAGTAATTTTTCTGGAGCCTTCTTTGATTATAATTTTTGTAGCTGTATCAGGAACTTGTTTGACGCAAACGATTATCTTCATAATTATTATTAAAGCTTTCAGTTGTCAGCCGTTAGATCTCGGCTTTTAAAAGGCACACACAAATCAGCACAAAAGGTAACTATTCAGCGAAATTTGTATCGCTCTTACAGGGCTAAATTGGTTTTATTTTCTACCAGTGGCTAATGCCCCTGGTTATTATATGCCGCCACTTTAGGGCTCTGAAAGTGTTTAGCAAGCACATCCCCCGCAGCTTGCTGAGGGGAGCTTTAATTCAAAACTTTTTTTAATTGTAACACAAAAAATCACACCAACAGGTTTCAAGGTTGAATAATAATATGAGGGATCCCTTGTTCTGAGAGTTTCCCGGAAACATTATTTGCTCGTTTTTGATTTTTATACCCACCCACTAATACATGATGTAGAATTTCTTTTTCATCTCCTATAGAAAACAAGTATGTAGAATACTTTTTTTTTACGAAAACTTTGTATTGTCTCGTATGCTTCTGCCTCGCTTTTTTAAAGAACCGAGAGAAATCGCATATGGTAATTTTTAAGCAGTAGCATGCTTGGTATATTTTCTATTGATCAACCTCTCTGCGATACGGTATGCATGCATCCCTGTTCTAAATCTACCTATTACGACCTGAAACTGTAAACCTTCACTATCTCCGGCTGATTTAGCAAGGTATGCCGTAAAGCCGGCTTTGCGTAAACCATTAGCTTTTTGGGGTAAGGCCACGCCTAATCTGCTAAAAAAACACAATTTTACAAGTTTGTCGTACAAAGGTTGCAGAAAAATAGCAATTTCATCCCAATGATTCAATTCTTTATAAATTTCCCCTACCAAAGAGGGCTCAAGGGGGTTGTCATATATAATTATTATAAACTTCCTTCTATACATCTATTCTTTTTTTGTTTTTCCCCCTTGCCGTCGTCCAATTTCGTCAAAACAACTTTTTTGTTTTTTGTCTCAATAGAATAAGTCTCAGACAAATATCTAATATCATTACCTGATAAGACAGCGACAATTACGGGTTGTTTTGATATGTCAGGAGATTCAGGGGTTATCACCAATTCATCATAACTACAAAGATCGCGATATTTTTTTACAAAACTTCTCAGAAAATAAGTATAGTACCCTTCTCTTTCTAAAACGCCTTTTTGAGGAGTTTTATTATTCACTCGGTATTCCTTTGGTATCATTAGTTCAGCTTTATGATCCCCAAACGAATATAAAACCTGGCCTCTTACTCTCATAATGTTATTGGATGAACTAACCGGCAGTACTTTCATCACAAAATCGTATTCTTCTTCATGAAAATAGCGGTTTTCCAGATCAACAATTCCCTCCATTACATGAAATCCATTCTGAATAATAATTCCAATGAAGATTAAAATGACTGAATAAAAAGTCTTTTTAATAAGAGACATTGTGAATCCTGAAAGCTGATTTTCAAAGTTTTTCTATTTCTTCTTCGATGGTTTCCATCAGCTCCGTCAGCGTATCAAGTGAAAAATCTAACTTAATATCCGCGGCTTTAAAAAGTTCCCGAGGTGCTCGGCTTCCGCCAAGAGAGAGGGCTTTCAAATACTGATCTACTGCTTTAGACGGGTTTTTTTTATACACCCGGTAAAGCTGCAATGCTCCGAGCTGCGCGATAGCATACTCAATATAGTAAAAAGGAACTTCAAATATATGCAACTGCTTATGCCAGGCGTATTTTTTTATATCCCGGTTAATATTCTGCCAGTCAATTTTGACTTCAAAACGCTTTGAAATTTCCAACCATTTTTTGCCACGTTCTTCCTGCTTATGATCCGGGTGCGTATAAATCCAGTGCTGAAAAGCGTCCACTGTGGCAACCCATGGAAAGATATCCACTACCCTTTCAAGCTGTTCTAATTGCGCGCGCTTTACCTGGTCTTCTTCCTTATAAAAAATATTTAGGTACCGGTTTCCGAAAAGTTCCTGCGTCATACTGGCAACTTCTGCAAATTCCATTGAAGAATGGCGATACCAGACCATAGGCTGGTTACGGCAGGTCAGGGTATGAAACGCGTGTCCCCCTTCATGCAGCAATGTCGTAATATCCGCGTGGACGCCCGCGGAATTGGCAAAGATAAATGGAATGCGCTGTTCTTCAAAGGTTGTCTGGTATCCACCCGGCGCCTTGCCGTCACGGCTGTCCAGATCCATCATATGCCGGATAGATTTGAACTTTTCACCTAACCGCGGATTTATTTTTTTAAAAATTGATTCAACACCATCCTGAAGCTCATCGACTTTTTTAAAAGGTTCCAGTGGAGGTCTACCGAGAGGATCGACGACAGTATCCCATGGACGCAATTTACTGAGATTCATTTTTTCCCGCCGTTTTTCAAATATTTTATTCACCACTGGAACAACGGCTTTTTCTATGGAATCGTGAAATTCAAAACATTGTTGAGAGGTATAATCACGTAGTTTGCTTTTAAAGCAATATTCACGATAATCTTTAAGCCCAAGGTTTTGCGCGTATTCATGCCTGATCTTCAGCATATTATCGAAGAGTTCTTCAAGAGCATTTGCATCAATCAATCTTCGTTCAGCGGAAGCGCGCCAGGCACGCTCTCGCAAATCGCGATCGGTTTTGTAAAAGTAACGCGACATTTGTGGCATGGTCTGTTTTTTTTCATCAAACTCAACTGTCCACGAGCCGGTGATAGACTGGTATTTCTGGGACATCTCAGATAATTTAACACTCAGGGGGATATTTTTTTCTTCGTAAAGTTCTATTTGAGTGCTGATAATGCGATCAAGCCTTCCGAACTCTTGAGTATCAAGCTGTTTTCTGGATTCAAATCCGTAGTACTTTTGATTTAGGGCATTGCTCCATTCAGTAAGTTTCGGCTGGATTTCTCGAACAAAATAAAGATAAGCCTCCTCTTTTTTCTTGTCTTTCGTGTTGCAAGTCATGGCCACGTACCGGCCGTTGTAATCCTCATCAATCACCCCTTCAAGCTCGGAGTAATCTTCAAGCCACACAACTATATCCTGTTCCGAATCCACTTTTCGGTTGAGGAGTTTATCTACAAAAGGTTTAATGGATACAGCGTCCGTGATCTTGAAATTATGATCGACAAATTTTCGTTCAAACGGCTTAAGCCATTCCGGTACATTCTGTTTCATAGGTTTTTATTATCTATGCTTCATATTATTAAAGCAACAAGATAAGTTGGTAGTGGCTCAATTTCAATTTTGCTGACTTAAAACATGTTATTGGAAAAAAAATGACCTCTCTTTACTCCCATTCCTTAAAGTAGCTCAGGACAGGCTCTTGACAAGGAAGGGGAGTGCCAAGCCATACTACGCGAGGCGAAGCACAGGGGTGGTCTATAATATTTTTCTCATAATGATTTTAAGTTCAGACATCTTCTTGACCGGAAGCGTAAATTTTAAGTATAATCTAATCAAAAAATTAGGTCTAAATGGAGGTTGCGATGAAACGAAAATATTTTAAAACTCTTTTCATAATTTTTACTCTATTTTTGTTTATTGTTTCTGGTTATGCGAATGCTGCAGCAAGGTCTCCGGACAAAATTCAAATCGGGCATCCGGCATGCCTTTCAGGCAAGTACGCAAAGGCCGGTGAACAGGCAGTCGGCGGAATTAAGGCTTGTATTAACTGGGTCAATAATGTCTATGGCGGTGTAAAAATAAAGGGGGGAAAAGTTCCTCTCGTATATAAGTTTTATGATAGTGAGTCCAAAAAAGAATCTGTAACAAGCCTAATCGCGCGCCTTATAACGGTAGACAAGGTTAACGTAATTTTTTCTCCTTATAGCTCGGGTCTTACTCTTAGAGGTGCTCCTATTACTGAAAGTCGAAGGATGTTATATATGGATCATGGCGGCGCAAACAATAAAATTTTTCAACAGGGCTTCAGGTATATCGTTCAAACGATCGGGCCGGCATCCCGGTATCATGAAGGCACTCTGGACATGATTCGAATGATTGATCCCAAGGCAAAAAGAGTTGCATTAGCCTATGAGGATTCCGAGTTTGGTAAAATGGTGATGGATGGCGCGGAAAAACATTCAAAAAAACTTGGATTTGATATTGTTTTTCAGCGTACCTACCCTAAAGGAGTGACAGATTTAACTCCCCTTCTATCTGCTTTGAAGTCATCCAAACCTGACATTGTGTTAGGAGGCGGGCACTTTGAGGACGGTCAGTTGTTCAATCGACAGATGGCTGATCTGGATATAAACGTCAATGCTCTTTCCCTGATAGCTGCCGCGACACTGCCTGCTTTCTACGAAGCTTTAACGAATATGGCTGAAGGTGTCATGGGACCCTCTCACTGGGAATATGGGGTAAAATACTCGACTGAAGAGGCTAAAAAAGCAGGTATAGATTGGATTGGGCCAAGCCAGGAAGAATTTGTCGATTATTTTAAAAAAGCTGTGGGTAAAGATATTGTGCCGGATTATCATGCCGCAGAAGCTGGCGCACAGGTGCTGGCTTATGTTAAAGCTGTTGAAAATGCTAATTCACTTAACTCTGATAAAGTAAGGAAAGCCCTGGGAAAACTTAAGTTCATGTCTTTTTATGGTAACTGGGAGATTGATGAAACTGGTCTACAGATTGGCCACTCTATGGTAGACGCTCAGTGGCAGAACAGTAAAAGAGTCATTGTCTGGCCTATTGAGGCTCAAACCGGTGAAGCATACTATCCAATGCCAACTTTCTCCGATAAATCAAAAGGGAAGGTTGCTGTTCCGGAATAATTTAATGTATAGGAATTTCAATTCTATACATGATTGCTCAGATTTGATTAGGATTACACTGATTCAAGTAAAAAAATCTGTGTAATCTCAACATAATTGGCGTAATCAGTTGGTGTGAGTGAAACGAGCACCTAACTTATTATCTCTTACCTCTCTAATCCAATGGATGTTAATAGGAAATAATTGAATGGAAGTCGAGCAGTTGACTGGAAACCTGTTGCAGGGTCTTGTGTTAGGAGCCGTTTACGGCATGGCTACCATGGGTCTCAGCCTTATTTTTGGCGTGCTAAGAATTGTTAATGTAGGGCACGGGGCTTTTATCATGGTTGGGGCATTCATTACTCTATGGTTGTTCAACGCTTTCGGAATAAACCCATTGCTTGCCATCCCTTTTGCCTTTATGTTCGGTATGGGATTGGGATTGATTTTCTACTATGCAGCCATTCGGAAACTTAGAAATGCTCCGGAGCTTGCCACTCTACTAGTTACTTTTTCTTTCGGTATTTTACTGGAAGAGGTAGTTAAATTCATTTTTGGCTCCGAGTTTCGCGGTTATAACTGGATCGTAGGTAAAGTTAACCTGGGCGTAACGGTTCTGCCCATGTCAAAAATGTATGCCTGTTTCGGCAGCGCGCTTGTAGCTCTTTTGCTCTATTTATGGTTTAACAAAACCCGGGCAGGGGTTGCTATGAGAAGCGTTGTTCAAGACAGTGAAGGGGCGAGAGTTTGTGGTGTGAACGTCGGGGGAGTTTATGCCTTTAGTTTTGCGCTTGGAATAGGGCTGACAGTAGTAAGCGGCGTCATGCTTACAATGTTTATTCCCGTCGGCATTAATCCTTACATGGGAGGAGGATATACTCTGAAGGCTTTCGTGATTGCCGTCCTGGGTGGGCTGTCTTCACCTTATGGAGCTTTTTTCGGGGGATTGATTTTTGGACTGATTGAAAACGGTTCGTACACGTTATTTGCCTTAATTCCCGGAGTTGAGCCTTTTGCCATGACTCGATTTTTATCTTTTGCAATGCTGTTAATAATTCTTTTGATTAAACCGACCGGCCTGTTAAGCACAAAATGAAAAAAAAACTAATAAAATTCTACCCTTTAATACCTGTATTCACGGTTTATATTCTACTTTTTTTTATCGGTAAAAACGTGCCCGGGATGTGGCAGTTAGTGGCCATGCTCCTTTTTTACTGCGCTTTGGGGCAGGCTTTTAATATTTTTCTTGGAATGACCGGTTATGTGGATTTTGGTTATGTCGCTTTCATGGGAGTTGGAACCTATGGAATGGCGCTAGCTATTACCCGGCTGGCAAGCATCGAAGAATTGGGAATCGGAATTATTGTTGCGGGTTTCGCGCTCGCATTGCTCATGTCCACCCTGTTATCTTTAGCAGTAGGGGCAGTGGCTCTGCGATTAAGAGGCGCTTACTTTGCTATTGCCACAATCGGAGTCAATGAAGGATTAAGGTTTCTGATTGAAGGAGCCAGAATCTGGAATGGTTCCGAGGGTTTGATATTTGTGTCCGATATCAACAACATCCTCGGGAGAGACACAGCCGACGCCTTGATGACTTTCTGGGCGGACGTCATGGTTCTTGTCATAGCCGCATTAGCTGCGGTTGTAACGCTGTATTACATGAGAAGCAAGATCGGATACGCTTTGACAGCATTAAGGGAAGATGAAGATGCGGCTAAAGTGATGGGAATCAACGTAACGAAATACAAAATAATTGCTTTTATTACCAGCTCCTGCTTTGCCGGTTTAATCGGGGCGGCTTCCTGGGCATTAAAAACACCATACGTCTTTCCCCCAGAAGTTTTTGAGATTCAATACACGATTGAGGCCATTATTATTGTTTTGCTTGGTGGCGCCGGAACCCTTCTTGGACCGGTGGCAGGCGGGTTGATCTACGGCATTTCAAAATATTATCTTGCCGTTTATGTTCCGGGATTTCAACTGCTAATCTTTGCACCAATTATTATCGTAATTATTACTCTGTTTCCTGAAGGTATTCTCGGAATGTTAAAAAACAGATTTCAGAATACAGGTTTGGCACATTTTATTATTTAACCCGTGTTCAGCAGTCAGGTAATGATATGCCTTTATTAAAGCTTGAAAATGTAACAAAACGTTTTGGTGGTTTAATAGCGGTAAACAGGGTCAACTTGGAGATCAAAGCGGGTCAATTCATAGGAATCGTAGGGCCGAACGGGAGCGGAAAAACTACGCTCTTTAATATTGTTAATGGAGTTTTCTTCCCGGAAGAAGGAAAAGTTATTTTTGAGGATCAGAACATCACTATTTTGCCTCCATATAAAAGGGCGCCCCTTGGAATAGCGCGCACATTTCAGATACCCAGACCATTCTGTGGGGCAACAGTACGAGAAAATATCGCGGTAGGAGCAATGTTCGGCACTCATGGTCGTTATGTTAATGTTGATGAATCTTTGGAAATCGCGGATAACACTATTAAGCGTGTTGGGTTGCGGAAACACAGGGATAAGCCAGCAGGGATACTAACGCCTGTTGAAAAAAAGCTTATGGAAATTGCCCGCGCACTGGCAATGAAACCAAAGCTTCTTCTAATGGATGAGGCCATGGCCGGCATGCACCCCAATGACATTGACAGAATGGTAGATTTTATTAAAAAAATTGCAACTGAAGAAAAAATAGCCATTGTTGCCATGGTCGAACATATCATGAGAGCTTTACTGGGAATGGCGGAAAAAATAATTGTATTGCATCATGGAGCCAAATTGGTTGATGCTCCCACAAAGGAAGCATTGGAAGATCCAAAAGTAGTAGAAGTATATCTGGGGAAAAATACGAAAAAATAAAATTAACGCCTTTCGCGTAGGCCAAAATAAAAAGAACGTCGAACATCGAACATCGAACATTGAACGCAGAACGAAATGTTTAACCTTCGGTGTTGGACGTTTAATGTTCGATGTTAAAATTAATCAATGAAACACTAAAAATCATTAGCTTCTCTACCGGGTGTATAAAGTGCTAACTGTAAAAGATCTGGAATCAGGTTATGGTTCCATGCAGGTGTTATGGAAACCGAGCCTTCAAGTTAAAGAAGGAACAATAACTTCACTCCTTGGTCCTAATGGGGTGGGGAAAAGTACTCTACTTGTCACTGTTTTCGGATCCATTGAGCCATGGAACGGTAGGATTTATTTTGGGGATCAAGATGTCACTAACCTGCCAAGCCACAAAAAAGTCGAAATGGGACTGGCATTGGCACCGGAAGGAAAGCATTTATTTCCGAAAATGAGTGTATACGAAAATCTTTCTATGGGTGCATACCGGAAAAAGGCACTTGCGCATAAAGAAGAATCCCTAAAACTCGTCTATACATTGTTTCCACGATTAAAAGAAAGGAAGAATCAGATGGCTGGTTCTATGAGTGGCGGTGAGCAGCAGATGCTGACAATAGGTCGCGCCCTGATGACAAAGCCTCGGCTAATAATGCTCGATGAACCGAGCCAAGGCCTTGCTCCCAAGCTTGTGGGAGAGGTTTTTGAAACAATTAAAAAAATGAAAGAAGAAATAGGTCTAACCATACTGCTGGTGGAACAAAACGCGTCGGCATCTCTGGATGCCGCGGATTATGTCTATATCATGCATGAAGGATTGATCAAAGCCGAAGGAAAGCCAGAGGAAATTAAAGGATCACCAGAGATAAGAGAAGCTTACCTTGGAATGTAAATTTTAACCTAAATATAACCCTGTTTTTTGCCTTAATGAAAAATATCCGGCCTTATTATTCATAGCTGTATGTTAGCATTTTGGATCAGATTCCTCAAAAAAATTGATCCCTCAGGCGCTTTTCTTTATTGCATTCCTGACGGTTAAGCAGTTATCGCAAAAATGGTTTGCGTTACGGCCGCACATTAAACAGGAAACATCACCCTGAGATAATTTTAAAACACCGCCGCAGTGATTGCAATAACCAGGAAATTCTTTATAAGGAATTGTTTTTTTATTAGTTAAATGCTTTCCCTTTTTCATAGCAGCTTCTCTTCAGAAGAAAAATTGAAATTAACACACCTATCAAAGACATTGGACTCAATTTTTTAAAAAAAGGGTTCATTTTTTTTTAAATTCCTTTACACATTTGGAACTGCAAAAGTAATAATAATTCCCCTTAATGTAGCGGCGAATGGCGTCAGATTTCTGGATAAAAGTATCACAATTCGGGTCTTTTACCATCTCTGTTCCCATGCTATTTTCATTCGGTTTTTGATTAGATTGAAAAAGGAGAGAAAAAATAAGGTACAAAACAATAAAAAGGATCAAAATGAAAAAAATTATTCTCATGGGTTTAATATTAGCATAGATGTTAAATTGAATAAATCCAGGCAGCAAAAATGTAGTCTAAATGTGAAAGTGTTATTTCCTAACTTAAATTTCATATATAATAATTGACATGACCTAAGAAACAATTGATTTGAAAGATGAAAAATTAGTGGTAGCATATTTAAGAAGGAACAATAAGGCAGAGGTACTCCCGAAATGTGAAAATATAGAAAAAAATAGCCGCTGGTTTAACAGATGATTTTGAAGCAGTACGTGTTGGTATTGATATAGAAAAAAAGCGGTTTTATTTTACGAAAAAATTTTTGAAGCTACCAGGGAGTCTTAAGGGAAAGAGTTTTAAAAAAAATTATTGACCAAGAAAAAAATAATTTAAAAATTTTAAAGAAACTTCAGACACAGATATTTTGAATAATACCTAAAGGAGGAAAAATGAACAATTTTATGGGCTATACGGATGAACTCATGGATCACTTCAGTAGTCCGAGAAATATTTTGAAAACTTCTGAAGAGAAATACCAGGCCGATGGCATAGGGGAGGTTGGAAATCCCCAATGCGGGGATATGATGAAAGTATGGATCAAGGTTGATAAAGAAAAAGATCGTATTGTTGATTTAAAATGGAAAACTTTCGGATGCGCCAGCGCTATTGGGAGCACGTCTGTTATGTCGGAGATGGTTGTTGAAAATGACGGAATGAAAGTAGATGATGCTTTGAAATTGACGCCGCAGAATATTATGGATCGCGTGGGAGGACTCCCTTCTATTAAGATTCACTGCTCTGTGCTGGGGGATAAAGCCTTGAGAGCTGCCATCAACGATTACTTAAAGAAAACAGACCAAACAGAAAGAATTAAGGAAGTAACAGCTAAAATAGTATGCAACTGCCTGAATGTTACCGACCATGAGATTGAAGAATATACACTCGAGGGTGTAGAAGATTTTGAGATGCTTCAGGAAAAAACAAAAATTTCAACCGGATGCGGCAATTGTAGAGAAGAAGCAGAGACAATCTTTAATAAATATCGGGAAAAATATTTTTCTAAGAGTGGTGGTTGACAATATAATTTATTAAATGATTTTTATACACAACGATATTTTTTTTAAGAATACAGGCAATAATATATTAAAATTTTTTGTATGGTGGTTTTGTGAAAGATGTGAAAAGAAAGAGTTTTTTTTTAGCGGATTATGTTAAAGATGTGCCGGAGGATTTTTAGCCTTTTCTTTTTCTCTTACCGGCAGGGGACAATTGTTTTTTGGAAATATTGTCTATTTTTTCAAGAATACCTATAGCCTTTTTTTCATATTGGGTCTTTAATTCCTGATAATCTTCGTCAGACAACTTCCCGGTTTTAAAATCAAAATCCAAATCTTTGAGAGTAGCATAGGCTACTTCTTTCTGTACCAATAAATGGGGTAATCCATTAGTGTTGATGTTCCTTACTCCCATCATGCTCCGCGGTATTTTTGAGAAAAGGGGATATCCGACTATAAAGCTCACAGCTATGATTAAAAGTAATTCAATGAGGATAGTCATCAGTCAAATTCATTTAATTCTTTTTCAAGAAGACGTGAATATTTGCTGTTTTTTAGAACGTCTTTTTGTTCAGAAATATGTTCTCGCTTTTCATCTTTTCTTAGTGAGACCCATTTTGACACTACACGGCGAATTCCGACACCCCCAATCATAATCGCGAAAAAAGGAGTAATCCACGCGGTAAGGTTAAATCCTTTTTTAGTCGGAGCTGATAAAGCTTTTTCTCCATACCTGTCCACATAGGTTTTAATAACCATATCTTTTGTCAGCCCCTCTTTTAATTTCATTGCAATATCCATTCTATACTGATCGGAATACTGACAAATACAGCTTTCAAGTACTTTCCCGCATTTATCCTTACACATGCACATGAGATGTGCTTCAACCTCCTTTTGCTCTTTTAGGAGATCGGCCCAGCTCAATGATGCAGACAGGGGAATAGACAAAAGAATGAATGTTAAAATTATCCTTCCAGTTTTTTTCATTCAACCAGCTCCTTTATTTTATTATAAGCGATCAGCCTTCAGTTGTCAGCTTTCAGCTCTTATTATTGTATCATTAATTGCTGACTGCTGAAAACTAATTACTTACAACTGTTTATTAAACAGGCACTTCTTGCTTTTTAGAAGTTTTTTCGGTGCTGTATTTTGCCATCATACGCTGTTTTTCTCTCATATCCGGCCACATGCATATTAACGTGCCAAAACCAAGAATTACTCCGCCTATCCAGAGCCATTTTGCCAATGGGTTAATCAATATTTTGAAGGTCGCTGCATTATCATCATGAGCCGCCAATATTACATACAGATCTTCTTTGAGAGTAGAACGTATATCCACTTCTGATGAGGGTTGCTGTCTGGTGCCTGGATAAAAATCTCTCTGCGGATGAGCTTCCCAAACTAATTTTCCATTCTTTTCCACATTTAGATTGGCTATTACTGATATTTGGCTTGGATTTGGGCGAGCTTCATTGAGACCCTGGTATGTCAGTTTATAATTTTTTATAGATATTGATTCTCCTTTTTTTACTGTTTGCTGAACTTCAGTAACATAAGAGGACGAACCTGCAATTCCAATGAACATTAACACTACTCCAATATGAATTATATGTCCGCCATATCGTCTTTTGTTTTTCGCAATTAATGTAAAAAATGAGGTAAAAGGGGTTTCTCCTGTTGTCTGCGATCTCGCTCTAGTCCCCCGGTAAAATTCTACAACAATAGTGAGAAGAACAAAGATAGAAAAAGTAAAAGTGAGCCATGCCATGAAATGCCCTTCCCCTACAGAGGGGTAAAGTGCAGCGCCGGCGATAGCAGCGGTGCTAAATGGCAATAAAAAGTTTTTCTTCAAATTAGCCAATGTTGCTTTTCGCCATGAAATTAAAGGGCAGAGTCCCATTAAAAATAGAAGCGCTAAACCTATTGGAACGTTGACCTGGTTATAAAAAGGAGGTCCTACTGTGATTTTGACCCCCTTGACTGCCTCTGATATTAGAGGAAACAACGTTCCCCAAAATGTCGCAAATGCTATGCCAACAAGAAGCAAGTTGTTAAATAAAAAGCTGCTCTCGCGCGATACAAAAGAATCCAGTTCGTTATTGCTTCTTAATAAGGGAAGCCTTTTTATGACGTAATAGGTGGAGAAGGCAATAGTTACAAAAAGAAAATATAAAAAGTAATACCCTAAAGTAGTTTCACCAAAAGCATGAACTGATTGGATTAACCCGGAGCGGGTGATAAAAGTCCCGAATATAGTCAGGGTAAATGTCAATAAAATTAATGCCATATTCCAAACCTTCAGCATATCTTTCTTTTCCTGGATCATGACAGAATGGAGATAGGCTGTGCCGACCAGCCAGGGCATAAAAGAGGCGTTTTCAACGGGGTCCCAGGCCCAGTACCCGCCCCAGCCTAATTCTACATATGCCCATTGAGCCCCGAGGAGATTACCCATACCAAGAAAAAACCAGGATAGAATAGTCCACTTCCTGGTTGTTCGAATCCAGACGTCACTTAGTTTGCCGGTTATTAATGCAGCCATGGCAAAAGCAAAGGGGACTGAAAAACCTACGTAACCTAAATATAACGTAGGCGGGTGAAACATCATGGCAGGATTTTGAAGCATTGGGTTTAAGCCAGATCCATCCTGCGGGGTTTCAAAGCTTTTTTCAAAAGGATTGGTTGAAAAATTCATGAGAAAAATAAAAAAAGCCAGGATTACATGAAGAACAATCATGACATAAGGAATTAGTTCCCTGTTTTTATGCCGGTTTTGTATGGAAACAATAGAGCTGAAAAAAGAGAGAACTAGGCTCCACAGCAGCAAAGAACCTTTTTGTCCGGCCCAGAATGCCGAGATCGTATAAAACAATGAAAGATCTCGATTTGAATAGTGAGCTACATACGCGATACTAAAATCATGGTTTACAAAAGCATAAAAAAGGGCGGCAGAGCTTAAAACAATCAATCCTGTTAAAGCATAGACAGAATTTTCACAGCTTGCTTTAAGGTACTCATTCTCTGATTTGGCGGCAACCCAATAGGCGATGATAATATAGAGGGAGAGAGCAAAGGCTATTAAGAGAGAGAAATGTCCGATAGTTGTCATATCACAAAACAAAACGGGAAATGTTCCCGAACTTTTCAAAAACCACTGAATACACAGCGTTGCATAGCCAAAACCAAATAATAAAACGCAGTTTTACGTGTTGGTAATGCGGAATACTTCAAGAGAAGCTATATTTTATTAGTAAGCTCTTTTTTTTCAGCTTCGTATTTTGATGGGCATGCCGTTAACAGGGTATTAGCATTAAGATTACCTTTTTGATCAACAGTACCCTCTACCACTACATCGATATTCTCTTTGAACATATCGGGGATAATACCTTCGTAATGAACCAGAAGGTTTTTCTTTGAATCGGTTATTTCAAAATTAACTTTTAAGTTAGATTTATCTTGATCTATGGATCCCGGTACAACTGTTCCGTTGACTCTAACCCCTTCATCGTAAATAGTATCTTTTTTATTAATTAATTCAGATACGGTGAAGAAATAAACGGATGTCTGGCTGACGCCTGTATAAATTAAATAAAAAACAGTTGCAACAATTATCAAAGAACCGGTTGTAAATTTTACCTGTTTTTTTGTCATAAATCTTACTCCAATTAAAAAAACCGCTTAGTATTTTGATATTTTCTTTTTTGTTTTGCTGAAAGCTGACGGCTGATAACCTGAATAGCTATTTTTTAAAGCTACTATAGTTCCTGTTAAGATTCAAGCCATTTTTTAGCAATACAAAAGCACCTCTCGGCAAAGCAGAGCTTAAAGCCAAGATTAGCTTTGTAGCTCTAGAATCTTCCGGGAATACTCCTGCTAAACACATTGTAAATAAAGAGAATTGTATTTTTCAATGATAGTTTCCCACGAGAAATGAGCTTTGACAAGTTTTTGAATATTATTGCCGAATTCATTTCTCACTTTTTGTTCTTTTAACAGGTTTATTTTTTTAGCGATTTCTTCGGGATTGTGATTTGCAAGATACCCGGTTTTATTGTCAAAAACCAGTTCGTTGGCAACTCCAACAGGTGTGGAAATCACAGGAAGACCTGCTGCCGCTGCTTCTAAAATCGGTTGACCAAAACTTTCGTAAAGGGAAGTAAAAACAAAAAGATCAGCGTTTTTATAACATTGCTGTAATTCTTCTCCAAGCTTTTGGCCTGTAAGCTCAACCCGTTTTTTTAAATTCAAATTGTCTATTAATTGATATAGTTCATTGAGATAACCATGGCGCGTAGTGCTGCTGGTGCGTGCTTCTTCGCCAACGATTTTAAGTATGAAATTCTTATCCAGCCTTGCTAAAGCATGGATTATGGTTTCCAGGTTTCTGTTCCTGGCAATTCGCCCCACAAAAAGAAGCTCTATGTAATCTTTTGATTTATCCAATCCTTTTTTGGGGCAATCACTAATTTCTATACCCATTGGGATAATTTCTATTTTTTTTTTGTTTATACCGAATTCCACCGCGTCTTCATATTCGAGTTTCGTAGAGACAACTATTTTATCGGCAAAACGGGCTGTTGCTTTAAAAGTCGCAAGGTCATAAGTCTGATAAGGAATCATGGAAAGCCGTGTGGGCAGGTAACGCCGGTATCCTAAAAGACTGCCGTGCGAGTTTAAAACAAAAGGTTTCTTTTTCAGTTTAGAAAAAAAAAACCGAGGTCGGATTGAAAATTACGGTAATTATGGCTATGGATAAGATCAAAATCTTTAAAAGCGCCAATCATAGCGGGACTAATACAATAGCGCATTAACTGGATAATATTTGGATAGCGGTGTACTGTAACGCCATCGTATGATTCTTTAGCGGGCAGGGATGAATTTACATCACAGTATGTCGTAAGTATTGTGGAGTCTATATTTTTTTCCAGAAGCCTTTTAGATATCCGATAGGCCTGATTGGTTGGACCGCAAATAAAAGGATAAAAAGTTTCAATTGTCCTTAAAATTTTCATTTATTAGCACACTTTCTTTGGAAGGCTTATCTGTTTTGTTATCGGCAGTTTGAGTTTGGTAATCATCAAGTTTGTTCCCACTTGGGTGGGTGCCCTTTCTAGTTAAATCAACCTCATGATTCAGTATTGCCAACCATTGGCTCAATTTCTTAACCTGAATTGTCAAATTGGATATTCTAATGGAAAAATGCAAACAGATAACAACTAAGAATAATATCCCGAGAAAAAATAATGTAGAAGTAACTGCCGCTGAACCTACTAAATTGGAGATTTTTGTCAATAAATCCATCCAAGTAGCCATTACCAGCATTAGTATGCCAGTAATCAGCCAACCCATTGAGTATTCTTCACTTAGATGCCTTCTCCTGACCAGTTCGAAAACATAAACTACAATAAATATACAAACTGCTATAGTTATGAATCTTATTTTAGGCGGCATTTGGATTCCTTCTTTTGGGTTTTACTCTTAGCAAGGTAACAATGATGGATAAGAGCATTTTAAGGACGTAATAGATTGTTTTATGCCCCCTGTGCATACTTTTCGCATGCTTGGGATTGCTTTTCATTTTAACGGGGACTTCTTTTATTTTAAACCCTGCACGATGAAGCAGAATGATCATATCTGCATCAGGATAATCAGGAGGAAACAAATCTTGTGACATGAAATCAATTACATCTCCTTTTAATATCTGAAACCCTGAAGTTGGATCAGTTATTTTTATCCTCGTAATTAACGATGTAAGCAATCCAAAAAGGACCATTCCCAGTTTTTTTGATGCGGTTGTTTTATAACTGTTGCCTTCCAGAAATCTGGAACCTATTACCACATCCACATCCGTATTTTGAATTTCTTTAAGCATTTTAAGAATAAATGATGGATCGTGTTGACCATCAGCGTCCATCTGAATTACAGTATTATAGCCTTTTTGTTTGGCGTATAAAAAACCGGTTTGCAGGGCTGCGCCGTAACCTAAATTATTGGGCAAAGAAATTAATTTAACACCCAATTTTTCAACTATATTCGTTGTCTGGTCATTTGATCCGTCATTGATAACTAATATATCAAGATCCGATGAAAATTTCCAAATATTATGTATAACATCCTCAATATTTTTTTCTTCGTTATAAGCGGGTATTATGACAAGCTTTGACTTCATTATTGGAAACCTGTAACGAGGGGAAAAGATCAGTTTTTATAATATACTTTTCGGTATGATCCTACAATATATTAATATTAAATTTTTTACATTACAATTATAGTTATCAGAACACTACAATGTATAATCTAATACGTTTGTGGCGCATTAAAATTCTATTACGTATGCTTGAAAATTATTTACTGTGAATTGAGATTGATCAAAATTGTTTTCTAAAGGATTTACCCAAAACCCGAAAGTCAGTTCATAATCACCCTTTTCCAAAGGCACAATTTTTTGAATAATATACCACAAACGATTATTATAAAAATTCAAGCCGCTGACGTTTCTGTTCATTACACGGTTCGGCTGTTCTGTGATGGTTTTGTTTTTTTTATCTTTTATCAACATGGAAGCAGAAAGCGGTTCATAAACCCATTTATCGGATATGTTCGGGTAAGAAAGGGCATAGATAATAAAAATAAATCCTTTGCCATTCATTTTTAACTTGTGAAATGAATTTGCATAAACAAAAGAAATATCCTTCAAAGAGCTATTCATGTTCCTGCTAATTTCAATTTGATCTAAATCAGGATTATTTATAACACCAATCTCTTGCCCGCCTTTTGTCTGTATCCATTTTGATTTTAAAAAATCTTTATCTATTATTTTTCTGATATTATGAGGTCTAAGTTGATAGACCTTGAAGTCAGTGCCTTTTTCTAATCGACCAATATCATACTCTACGTTTGGTTGACGATCTTCAAATTTTTTGAGAAATTTACAGTTTTTACCGCAAAAACTATAAATGTAATCTCCTAAAATTCGGTTCGGCATTATTAAGTACATGTTATTAACATTATTGCTGTACAAAATCCCTGATGCATTTTGATTAATTAGTTCGTACAAATAATAGTCAGATGTCAATCCGCCAGGTTTAAAAACCAGGTCGTTTGAAATATTAATTTTCTTCATGTATTCTCTTAGTTTTTTAAATTTAAAGGTGTGGTATTGGGGATAGTAATGTCGTTCTAAAAAAAAGGTTGCAGGAATAGAAAATGCGAGAATTGCGAATAATGCTGCTATCTTTTTTAGTCGAAAATTACTCTCATATTTAGGTAAAAGAATCTTAAATACTTGATTTGCTATTTTATAAAGCCCTATTGCAAACGTGAGGATGAAGAATGGTAAACCAAACAAATAGACTCGAGGATGACCGATTACCCCAACTATGAGGCTAATAATAAAAGGTAAACAGAACAAAAGGAATAAATAAATTCCCCAGAAATTTCTTTTGATAAATAAAACCCAACATCCATAAAGAAAAAATAATGACATCACCGGCGACAAACCTAATAGTAAATTATCATTAAAAAAATGCAGTAATATGTTTCCCAATAAATTATTGCCTTCTATTCCGGCCTGAGTATGTATTTGATCCAAAATAGGAAAGTAGAACAGGGAGATTGGTAACAGAGCAAAAAAAATAGAATACACCAATCTTTTAATTAAGGTTGTGCTCGTATACTGTTTTGTTTCGGAATTAAATTTACTTGAGCTTGATTTGAATAAAAAATATACAACAGCAAAGGCTATAAACTGTGAAACCACAAAGTAAAAGCTGCTTGGCATTGTGACAACATTTAAGATATTGGCTAAAGTAAAAAGAAGCAGCCACCTCATCTTATAATTCTCAAGAGTTTTGTATAATGATAATTGTGAAATTATTGAAAATAGTATGACAAGACTGTACCCCCTTGCCATTTGAGAATAAATAATATGTACAGGTGAAAGAGCAAGAAATAATGATGAGATAAAAGCTATTTCTTTGGAATTAGATATGGAATAAGCCCACCAGTAAATAAACCCTACTGCTAAAATTCCTGACAGCAAAACAGGAAGCCGAAAAGAAATTTCGTAATTGCCAAACAGTTGGACAGAAAGGTGAGCTAAGATGGAATGAAAAATATGATTGTTTGGCATGAAGTAGTCGTAAAAAGAATAAGATTTCAAGGAGGGTAATATAAAATAAAGCAATGAAGTTGCTTCATCCTGAGCCACAATATCTCTATTTATGCCTCTCAGTCTAAAAAAAACCGCCGGAATTAAGGAAAGGAGAATCAGGGGGAAATGTCTGTTTGTCATCTTTAAAGAAGTTGTATTAAAAAACTTTAATCTTATTACAATTTGTTATCCAGCGAAGTCATTTTTTTTAAAATAGTTTCCACAAAGAATTTGCTGCCTTCGTCCGTAAAATGACAAACATCACGAAAGTATAGATCATTGTTTCTCATTAGTTTTTCTTGATCCAAAAAAATAAAACCACCTTTCCGAGTCAGTTGCCGTATAATGGTGTTGTGCACGTTAATTCCTAAAACAACATTTTCCGGTTTACCCCAAATCCAGATGTAGCCAACCTTTTCTTTTTCCGGAAAAAGCTTGTAATATGCGGGATAGAACCGTGAATATGCAAATGTAGGAATAATTAAAGTTTCTTTTCTTTTTTTGGCAATTTCAATTATTTTGATTAAATTAGCTCGGAAACTTTCACTAGTTTTTACATCATTTCCATATTCCAGCCACTCATCTTTTGGAGAATTAGTCGGAATGAATTGATTTTTGTTCACTATTTTCGTTTCTAATTGGATTAAAGTGTGCTTCAAAAAATATGGGGTTAACAGCCCTGTTTTTTTTAAGAAAGGATGACGAAAATAAAAATTCACTTCATCATACCAGGAATAATGTGAATAATCGTTTTTCCATTTTTTTGATGGGACATTATTAGCTCTTACTTCATTGATACCATGGTAAAACAGCACAACATCAAAGCGTTTTTTTCTTATCCATTGGTATTTGTAGTAACTGTCCAAGGAAGTGTGAGCGCCTGCAGCCAAGTTCACAAAATTGACTTTTTTATCAAAATCTGAACTTAACTTGTAAATGTAATCAGGCACCTTTCCCCAGTCTTTTGTTAAAACTGACCCGCCAAGAAACAAAATATTATAGCTACCTGCCCTATATTCATATTTGTTTAATTTTTTTAGTTCCGGATACCAAATAAAATCAGGTCTTCAGGAGATGAAAAGAAGCTCAAGCTGTTTTTAATAGAGTAATAGCTTCTTGAACATGTTTCTATCAGAATGCATAACAATAGCAGGCAGAATAACACAAATAAAATATTTTTTTTGTTATATGGATGGCCAGACATTAATTAATCCGCGAAGTAAATACAATATTTTTGATGAAATAAATAAAGTGATTAGTTTTATAATTTTCTGGCGGGAATATGTCAAAATGTCTTTTGCTTGCAAAGAATATTTAATTTTTTTCTCAGAGTAGTTTCATGAACTTTGTAAACAAAGGCCAGTTTGCCGTTGATAAAAATTGAAGGGATTTTTTCTTTATATTTTTCAAACAGTGTGGGGTTTTTTGAAATGTCGATTTCCGAGATAGTAATCGGACGCAGAATCTTTATTTTTTCAATAACGGTTTTTGCCTTGTCACAAAGGGAGCAGTCCGGTTTGGAATAAATTTCAATTTTAATGTCCACTATTTTGGATTGTAAGTTAATGATTAATCAGAGGTGGACCAGATTATCAAAAGCACTAAAAGATTTCTCTGTATCCCATGTTCTGGGGCCAATAGCTTTGTGTACAATAAACCCTTCTTTATTAATGATAAAAGTTTCAGGAACGCCGGTTGTTCGGTAAAGGTTGGCCACCTTACTCTTCGGATCAAGCAACGCCGGAAATGTTAATCCAAATTTTTTCATATAAGGGTCTACAATTTGCTTTCCCTCTTTATCAATGCTGATTGTAAGTATTTCAAAAGAATTTCGCTTGAATTTCTGATAAAGCTTTTCCATCGAAGGCATTTCTTCTTCGCATGTTAGGCACCAGGTAGCCCAGAAATTCAGGAACACAACTTTCCCCCTGTAATCTTTTAATTCAATCTTTTTACCGTTCAAATCAGGCAGCGTAAAATTAGGCGCCAGGTACATTAATCGTGGACTTTCTTTAGAACGGAATTCACCCGGTTTCAAAGGGACTTCCTTAGCACTTTCCTGCCATATAAGAAGAAAAAGCATGGATGCCACTAAAACAAAAAACGGCATGTAGCCTTCTGTCCTGTTTATGGGAGCCGATTTTTTCATAATGACAGCCCTTTAACTAATTCGAGGTGGTTTCCAATAAAACTCTTTCCCATTTTTTTCTCCAATGATTCTTTCCTTTATATAATTTTAGTAAAAAGTTGCAATGAAGTAAACACCTTAATTCCACCTTATAAAAATTTGAATCCCGTAGCAATTTTGCCTAAAATAAATATTTAGAATAATTCTAACTACTTTCTACCCTTTTAAAATGAGCAAATATCTTTTAGTTATCCCTTTATACAACGAAGAAGAATACATACGGAACGTTATCAGTAAAGTAAGAGAATATTTTTCCAAAGATGTGCTGGTAATTAATGACGGTTCTACTGACAAATCTTCTGAAATTCTTGCTGAAATTGAAGATATAACAGTTATAGAACAGACAGAAAATTGCGGTTACGGCTGTGCATTGATGAACGGATTTAAGCATGCTGTTAATAATAATTTTGAGATTGTTCTCACCATGGACTGTGATGACCAGCATGAACCTCATTTAATACCTAACTTTTTAAAAGAAATGGGCAACAATGATATTGTTTCCGGAAGTAGGTATTTGAACAACTCAACTTCGCTTTTTGAAGCGCCTCCACCTGACCGAAAGAAGATTAACAAAGAGATGACCGAATTAATAAATAAATATACCGGTTATAACTTAACAGATACTTTTTGCGGTTTTAAAGCTTATAAAGTCGAGGCAATCAAGAAATTGAAATTGGATGAAAAGGGATATGCTTTTCCTCTTCAGGTCTGGTTGCAGGCTCATAAACAGGAATTGAAGATTAAAGAAATACCTGTTGACCTAATCTATAAAAACCTGAACCGGACTTTCGGCAGCAACCTTGATGATCCGATGGAGAGGAGAAAATATTATTTATCAGTTATTGAAAGAGAATTTTCCTGTGTTTAGACAAAGATTGATAATTGACCGCTAACAAATCACACACTACTAATGACCGATAAGACATTAGATGCTTTAGCAATAGGAGCACATCCAGATGACGCGGAAATAGGGATGGGGGCTTCGCTAATAAAATTAAAAAAGGAAGGTTTTAAAACCGGAATCCTGGATTTAACAGATGGAGAACCAACCCCCTTTGGTACCACTGAAAAAAGAAAACAAGAAAGAAAAAAGGCCGCGGAAAAGTTAAACCTGGATTTTCGACACACTCTTGATCTCCCAAACCGATATCTTCAAGATACAATAGAGGCACGAGAAAAAGTCGCAGCGGTTATAAGGGAAACCAAACCTTGTCTTCTCTTTTTTCATCACTGGGAAGACGCTCACCCGGATCATAAAGCAGCAAAAGATATTTGCGAAGCTGCGCGGTTTTACGGCAAATTATCAAAATCCCATATTAAAGGTGAACCTCATTACTCTCTAAAAATTTTTTATTTCTATGCTTCACATTTGAAAGTTAGAGAAAAACCAAGTTTTGTTATAGATGTAAGCGAGGAATATGACCAAAAAATTGAGGCGATAAGAAGCTATGAATCACAATTCCTGGAAAATGAAAAAAACCAAGCTATTTTCGAACATCTCAAAAACAGAGCCCAATACTGGGGCGATCGTATCAGGGTAAAATATGGAGAGCCATTTTTATCAAAAGAAGAAGTAGGATTGAAATCGTTTAAAGATTTTATTGAATGAAAACCAAGAAAGTTTTGAAAGTCCCCGAAAATGACGGGGAATTTTTTTGCAGCCATAACCTGACGGATATTCCTCCCCTTTTAAAATCCAACCAGGAATTGATCGATTCTTATAGCTTCAAGATAGCAGGAGTCAGCTATAGCGAATTTCGCAAGATAGCAGAAACAGAAATTTTAAATTCACTAACAGACGGAAACGTGGATTTAGTTCCGCGTCCTTATATAGTAACAGGCCATCAGCCCGGTTTATGTCATCCTGGGATTTGGATAAAGAATTTTCTTGCGGACAAGTTGGCCAGAGAGAACAAAGGAACCGCCTTTGATATTATTATTGACTACGATTGTTCTAATGAAATCGGATGTTCTATCTTAACTTGGAATGAGAAAATCAGAAGGAAAAAAGAAATCTTAATAAAATTGAATCCCCGGCAGCCATTTGAGTGTTGCTCTGTTCCGGACAGTGATAAGTTTAGAGACTTTTACCAAAAAATTCAGGCAGGCCTACAGTCTTTTCCAATTAACACGGTTATCAAATATGTAGAAGTTTTTTTTCAAAAAGGAAAAAGTGCATTATCATCTTCAAAAAATTTAGCAGAATTTTTAGTAAAAACAAAAAAAGGGTATGAAGCAAGCGAAGGTCTTCAGTATTTTGATATCATGCTGTCCCGAATTTGCAAAACCAGATCTTTTTTATTATTTACTTTACATATAGCTCAAGATATTAAAAGGTTTCATGATATTTATAACCAGCTGTTGGAGAAACACAGGATTAGTCACAAATTACGATACAAAGCAAATCCTTTCCCTGACTTAAAAAAGGATGCCGACAAATATGAAATCCCTTTTTGGTGCATAAATGATAATAAACGTAAACCGGCTTGGGTAATTCATGAAGGGTCCTGCATTTCTATTTACGGAGAGGATATTTGTTTATTTAGATATAAAAAGGGAGATTGCGATCGTGCGATCAAAATCATACGTGAGGAAAAGATTAACTTGCGTCCAAAAGCAGTTCTTCTGACCTTGTTTTTCCGGTTATTTTTTTCTGATATATTCATTCACGGAATAAGCGGTGGAAAGTATGATGAGATAACTGACGGAATTATGGAAAAATATTATGATATAAAACCACCTCATTTTATAACTGCTTCGCTTACCCTTTTTCCTGATTTGCCAATAGATAGCATTCAAATAAATGATGTAGAGAATTTAAAAACAATAATCAGAAATATAAAGCACAAACCGGAGATTTTTGAAGACAAAGTGGAAGGGCAGGAGGCAAAGGAAAAATTCAAAAAATTAACTGAAGAAAAGAATAAACTGTTCCAGCAGAAACCTTCTAAAAAAGAGAAAAAAGATCATTACTGTAAATTAAAAACTGTTACGGAAGAACTTTCAAGATTTCTCGATAACTATTATTTAAAAGTCAATGATCAATTAAGAATTGCAGAGGAAAAGGAACATGATAATCAGACTGCATGTTTTAGGGAGTTTCCTTATTTTTTTTATGATATAAATAAGATTAAGGAAATAATTAAGTAAAGATGGTTGATCATTGCTTTTTATGTTTTGCTGAGCGCTAATTACTGATAGCTGATTTTAACATGGCAACTCTTATTAATATTAATGGGCAGATAATGCCACCGGATCAGGCGTTTATTTCTGTGTTTGATCACGGATTGTTGTTTGGTGATAGCGTTTATGAAGTTTTTACCACATACAAAGGAAAATTATTTGCCGAAAATGAGCATTTGACTAGGCTTAAAGCATCAGCAAAGGCTATTTCGCTAAAAATACCTTTTACAGATGAATATTTATTGGAAGAAATGCAAAAAACTTTTGATGCCGCTGAAAATAGCGAATCTTATGCAAGGATGGTAATTACAAGAGGAAAGGGGGAAATCCATATCAGTCCTCTGTCCTGCAATTCACCAACCATGATACTTTATGTAAAAGAAGCAGAAAAGTACCCCGAAGAATACTATTCGAAAGGAATCGCAATAGCGCTTGTTTCAACCAAAAGAAATTTAAAAGACTCTTTGAACCCGGGAATCAAAACGGGAAATTATTTAAACTCTGTTTTAGCGATTATTGAGGCAGAAAAGCTGGGCGCTTATGATGGTTTAATGCTTAATTCAGATGGGTTTGTGTCTGAATGCACTACCAGCAATTTTTATCTGGTTAAAAACGGTGGTGTTAAAACTGCGAATCCTGGGTGTGGTATCTTGGTGGGAATAACCAGAAAGATGTTAATAGAGGTAGCGAGAGAAAATGGGATCGCTGTTCAGGAATGTAAAATCAGTCCGGAAGAAATCCCGGCAGTGGATGAACTCTTTATAACCAGTACCACTAAAGGTGTTATGCCTGTAACTATGTGCGATGGGAAAAAGATAGGAGATGGAAAACCGGGGCCTGTTTCTATAAAACTGAGGTCTCTTTATCAAAAAAAACTGGATAAAATAGTTAATAACAAATAATGTTATACGGGGAAAATTTGAAATTTCCCATAAAAAGGTTTATAAAAAGAACCGCAAGTTTGATGATCACAAGTAAGAGGTAAAAAAATAATGGGAGCTAATGAGAAGTATTTTAGATGTGTTTTTGTATTTTTTTTTGTCATTTATTTTTTGTTTTGTGCAGCAGTATCCGAAGCAGACGATGATAATAAACATGAAAAGGGTTCTAATGAAAAACTTTCCGCAGGCAATAAAGACAAAAGATTAAAAAAGGGGAGCGGGTCAGGAGTCGTTGACCCTTTTTCACAGATATTATATTTTGCTGAAGAGCTTGGTTTAAATAAAGAACAGTTTTTAAAAATAAAAGCCGCAAGGCTAGAGTATAAAAAAAAGGGTATTCGTTTAATAGCGGATATTAAAATAGCTCGCCTCAACCTTAGAAACCAGCTTTACTCAGGATCTATTAACAAGGAAGAGATTCTAGCCCAGTCCGATGAACTTGGAAAACTTACCGCCCGGAAAATAAGATTAAATACAAAAACAATGGTTAGAGTCTTTACTGTGTTGACTCCTGAGCAAATCAAAAAAACCCAGGAACTTAACATAATGAAAATAGAGGTTTTGGGAATCAGGATGCAGGAAGGGTCGTAAAATTCACGACTTTTTTGGAACCACAGATTTTGCTTCGCATTTCAATCATAAAATATCATTCGATAAGCTCTGGCAAAAAAACAAGATTACGGTTAACATACTGCGAAAAATGGAAATAGAATATAACAACTGCGTTGATCCAAAAAAAGTTTGTCCCCAAATCATTTTTTTTGAGTCAGCTTTATCTCATTAGTTATTTCAAGTCTATCCTGTTTTTAGCTGTGCCGCTCTTAATGCCTTGGTTGGTGTAGATGGCTTAAGCAAGGTATCTATATTATACCTCTCTATTCTGGTCAAATATCAAGCACTATTTGTATCCGATGCCATTTTCTCACCAACCTGAATATGCTATCATTACGCATTAATCCTCATAGGAGCAGAAACCATGAAGCTGACGGCATAGAAAATCATCACTCTGAGGGTGGTACTTATATTTAGGGTAGGTCAGTAATATATTTACGAAATCTATATATATTAATATCGTATTGTATTTTATCCTAATTGGACATACTAAGGTTTAGTTTGGGTCATATTTTTTCAATGGAAAGACTTTTGATTGAGAGTGATTTGAATACGTATCCCAGGCAAGAGTATGTACAAAATCAAAACTAGAAACTATCTTGCCAACAAACCAGAAGAGGGGAAACCATATACTGTAAGCGGTTTTGAATCAATCTGGCAAAGGGTAAAAAAGAAATCTGGAATAATGGATGTATGTTTTAGAGATATTCGGGCAAAAGCTGGAACCGATAAAAAAAGAGAAGGAGGTGATGCTCAAGTGTTCTTAGGACATAACAGTTCAGCAATGACTGACAAATATATTAGAAACAGAGAGGGTGATAGGGTTTCACCAAATGTTCCAATTATCAAGAAATGAGAAAAGAAAATATTAGACAAGTGGGTTTTTATTAGACAGGTGGGAATAAATATTTGTCATAAGTGATTGAAAAAAAATGAGCCGCCACGGAATCGAACCGTGAACCTACTGATTAAGAGTCAGTTGCTCTGCCAGTTGAGCTAGCGGCCCATATAG
>CAJXCL010000024.1 GCA_913051775.1 uncultured Nitrospirota bacterium
ATTCTTTTCCATTGGCGGATATTTTCGCTTCACCGTTAGGTCCCTTTATGACTTTATATGGCACCATCTTCATTTCTTCCGACACTTCATCATAACGTCGCCCCATAAAGCGTTTAATAGAATAAACAGTGTTTTCTGGGTTTGTAATTGCCTGCCTTTTGGCTACCTGTCCTACAAGTATTTCTCCACTTTTGGAAAAGGCCACAATAGAAGGGGTCGTTGCGTTTCCCTCTTCGTTTACAATGACTTTGGGGTCTCCTCCTTCCATGACAGCAACTACGGAGTTTGTTGTCCCAAGATCAATTCCAATAATTTTTCCCATAATTAATTCCTTTCTTTTGTGAACTAGTAAGTTAACATTATTTTGTGTTTATGCCTGTTTTCACTTATAAAATTCAAAACACGAGATGTCAAGTTGAGAGGAGATATTTTTGGTTTAGCTATCAGTAAAATATGATAAAATGAATTCTTTTATCGATACAGATGCGGGCGGTAGATTGTTGGCTGAAAAAAGAGGTCAATGACCGATACCCAATAACAAATAATCAATGAGCAAACAACAGGGCAAAGTCATTATATTAGGCGCCGGACCAGGAGACCCAGGTCTTCTCACTTTAAAAGGGAAGGAATGGATAGAAAAGGCGGATGTGATCATCTATGATTACCTCGCCAATAAGCGCTTCCTGGATTACACTCGGGTTAATGCAGAGAAAATATTCGTTGGTAAGAAAAAAGGAGATCACACACTCTCTCAAGAACAAATTAATGAGTTAATGCTTAAAACGGCTAAAGAGGGCAAACTAGTTGTACGCCTTAAAGGAGGTGATCCTTTTATATTCGGACGCGGAGGGGAAGAAGCAGAGGAACTGGTCAACGCGGGAATCGCTTTTGAAATTGTGCCCGGAGTTACCGCGGCAACAGCAGTCCCCGCTCATGCCGGTATACCTCTTACCCATAGAAATCTTACATCAACAATAGCCTTCGTTACCGGTCATGAAAACCCAGAAAAAGAGCATTCGAAGATTGCCTGGGACAAAATTTCCACTGGAATAGGAACGCTTGTATTTTTTATGGGAGTTATAAACTTACCCAATATTGTGAAAAATTTGATCAATAATGGAAGGGATAAAAAGACACCTGTTGCTATTATACGCTGGGGGACAACGCATATGCAGGAAACTGTAATCGGAACCCTTGAAAATATCGTAGAACTGGCCAAAAAAAGACAAATCAAACCGCCTTCAATTATTGTTGTAGGGGATGTCGTCAGACTCAATGAAAAATTAAACTGGTTTGAAACTAAACCTTTATTTAAAAAACAGATAATTGTAACTAGGGCCCATGGTCAATCCAGTGATTTCTCCAATCTTCTGGAGAAAAAAGGAGCCTGTCCCGTTCAGTTTCCAACGATCGAAACTGTTCCTCCGGATAGCTGGGAAGCGCTTGATAGAGCAATTCAAAATGTCGAAATGTATGACTGGCTTGTCTTTACCTCTGTGAATGGTGTTAAATATTTTCTTCTTCGAATAAAAGAAAACCAAAAAGACGTCAGGTGCTTAAAAGGGATCAAGCTATGTGCCATTGGGCCTAAAACAGCGGAAGTTTTGGAAAAACTAGGTCTCAGGATTGATTTTGTTCCGACAGAGTACAAAGCGGAAGGCATTATTGAGGGGTTAGGCTCAAATAAAGTCAAGGGGAAGAAAATTTTAATTCCAAGGGCTGCTGTAGCTCGAGAAGTGTTACCGGAAGAACTGGTTAAATTGGGCGCAACAGTTGACGTGGTTGAAGCTTATAAAACCATTCAACCAAAAAGAAAGACCGGTGAATTTAGAGAGATGCTAAAAAATAAGGAGGTTCATGTTATTACCTTTACCTCATCTTCAACAGTAACCAATTTTATAAGTATGTTTAATAAAGAGGAAATTTCTGATCTTCTCAACGGTGTTACTATAGCGTGCATAGGTCCAATAACCGCTAAAACAGCGGAAAAGAATGGCCTAAAAGTCTCTATCATTCCCGAAAAGTACACTGTCGAAGCTTTCACAGATGCCATTGTCGATTTTTATCAATGACCATTACTCACTTTCTTTAAAGTTCATGGATAAACCAAAAGTCAAACCATAATCAGGACTATTATCTAAAAGTCCAATCTTCACTCCAGAATCAATGACTATTTTTTCCGCGAGTTGATACGCTAAACCCAAAAGCGTCTGGAAGTTAGGCTGCTTGAATGCCTCTATATGAAAATGGGAATTACTTTATCCATATCTCCGCCATAAGGTTTGTCTTTTCCGTAATAGAATGTAGTTCCTAAAACTAGGGCCATAATCCTTTCCGACAAATGTCTAACCCAGATTGGAATGAAGGGTAAAGTTGCCTATTCCCTTTAATGCGACAGCAACACAACTTAAATCCTTGTCAACCGCTTCCCAGACCATTATCTTCATTGCCACTATCAAATTTAATAACGATCTTGAGAAGCAATGCAGGATTATTATCTCCCTCTTTTATAGCAAGGGCCTTTAATGCTAAGATTACATCTTCAAGACCTCTAATGTCTTCTCCTTCCCATTTTTTAATCGTCAAACATATTTTAATTACAACCCTGTTCCACGAGGATTACAACAATTTTCTCTCTACAGGCGGGTCTTCTGGCCCCTGGATCGTTCTACTTGCCGTGCCTTCCCATCCAATAGTTACAATGACATAAACTATTAATTTATTGTATTATTTCTCTGCTTTAAAAGTAGTTTGTAACTTCTACACATCCTACGCTAAACATGACCTATTGAAATAAACGCCAATCAATCCTTTAACCTACAAAGTTTGCAAATAATCCGTACGCAAAGTTGAAGCGTTAGAATTCCTATAACTCAAAGTACTTTGCACCATCATCCTCACGTAAATACACAAAACCAACACCCTCAAAAGACTTCAAACTCACAATGTTATCTGATTTGATTTTAGCCCTGATTGGCTTAGTACTCGGATTGTTTTCTAAATAAAAATCTATCGCTTTTTTCAGACAAGGCTTCGCAAACCCTTTGCCACGCATAGTCGGAGCAAGATTGATTGAAACAAATACTGCATCTTTTTTAATGTTGAATCGCACAATGCAAACCTTATCTCCACTGTCAGCAAGATAACAAATAAAAATGCAACAATCAGCGTTAGACAACGAAGAAGCGTACCACTTTGAATGTTCTTCCCACTCAATCAAATCTGTCGTAAACGACATTTGGCGTGAGAGTTCGTCGTTCTGCCACGTAAAGATATCTTTGATATCCCCAATATCCGCGAATCTAACGTTTAGTGAATCCATGAAAACTCTTAGATTTTTAATATTTTTGTTGTTTAAAAAAAGTCCTTCCATTTCTTCCAAAAAATTCCAAGAATTAAACCCAGGAAAATGCTTAAGAAAAAACCCTGTAAATGCTGATGGCCCTCCAGGTAGTATCTGTTGGGCGTTAATAGATGGAGCAGCAAACCTCCGCCAAAAAATAAAATCCAGATACTGACAGATAAGGCTACTGAATTCGGAATAATGCCGCGGAAGGGAAGCTTGTCTTTCGAAACTTCTAGAAATGCGCCCAGTAGAAGACCAAAACCAGCACCTCCTGCAATGAAAACAGGGATATTATTGAAAATACTAAAATCAAAAGCAAAAAGCTGCGTAAATGAGGAGATGACTAAAACCACAATCCCCCATATCATCCCTGACAGAACACCTAAAGAAATCCCTCTCAGTAAATTAATAGAATTTTGGTTCATTTATCGTCCGTAAATTGCGAAATTAGTGGCACTGAATACCAACTGAATGTCTGAAATCGTGAAACGTATCGTGTACACCCGTCACTGCTGCATCAACACCATAAACCACAATTATCATAAAAATAGCAACAACCAGCCCTGTAAAAGCAAGTAGCGCGTTGGCGCTATTTGAACTTCCTGTTAAAGCTTCTTCTTTCATTATTTTTCACCTCCTCCTTTTATTTATAGATCATTCTTGATAGGAATTCCTATAAGATTGAACTTCTTCATAAAGTTTCGGCCAATTTGTTTGGCAGTCAGTTTTCCATTGATCGCAAAAAATAAGCTTTTCTAATGACAAACGAGGCAGCCACCCTGCAGACTCCAGTTCAGGTTTTGGAGGAAAGTGGGTCACATAACCAACGCAAAGATAAGCAACCGGAACTATATTTTCAGGCAAACATAAAATTTCAGATAATTCCCTGTTATGAATAATGCTTACCCATCCAACTCCCAGCCCCTCTGCTCTTGCAGCCAACCACAGGTTATGAACAGCGCATACAGAGCTGAACATGTCCATATCCGGGTTTGCAGTTCGTCCAATAACTGTGGGTCCGAACCTATTTCTATCACAGGTAATGCATATATTTAAAGGTGATTCCAATATTCCTTCAAGCTTGAACTTTTGATATTTTTCTCTCTTATCTTCTGAAAACATCAGGGTTGCTTCAGAATTAGCGTGTTTATAGGCTTCATGAACAGCCCTGCGAATCTTAAAATTTTTTATCAAGATAAAATTCCACGGTTGCATAAAACCAACCGATGGTGCGTGATGAGCGGCGTGTAAAATACGGGATAACACTTCTTCCGAGATCGTATCACCATGGAATTGACCTCGAATGTCGCGGCGAGAGTATATTGCGCGGTAGACACCATTCTTATCGCTTTCTTTAAACTCGTTTTTTATAGTCAAATTTCCTTTTGCACTCATTATTAGTACAGGTCTCAAAAAAAAATCCCCAAACTCATAGACTGAGCTTGGGGATTTTCCCTTTTTAATCCTCAAACACTTATCAGCTTTGACAGCCTTATCCCACGAGGCTTTCAATTACCTGCATACAGATAGGTCTTCTGGCTCTCAGATCATCCTACTTGCCGCTCCTTCCCATCCATTTGACTGAACAGTGGTTATTTGCGGCGTTCGTTCCTGATTACAGCGGCGGGCCCACTCCAGTTTTTACTGGATTTCCTCTTTTCTCTTTCGAGAAACTGTAGCTAATTTAAATATATAATCAATTTTATAAGAAGTGTCAAGACATTTCATGAAATTAAAAGAATCAGGTTGCAGTCAAAACCTGTAGACCATTATGTCCAGATTATCGGATTTTTGGAGATTCTTGTGAACCTCTATGTTAGGGGTAATAAATAGATTATCCCATAGCAAAAAGTGGTAAAAAAGTTCAACTACATTCTGGTTGCCAGAAAAAAGTGGTTTCTATATTGTCATTTATTTGACCACCCCATATCCAAGTCCTGAAAAAGCATCACTTCTTCTCTATATACTTCTATTTACCGAGACACCAGTACTCCATGCGCTGGTAACAGTGCTTGAGGTTATATCATCTTTTTGTTTCCCATATCTTTTAAAAGACCTATATTTTCAATAGCAAAATGGTCAGAACTTAAACCCCAGCAAAAATTTTAATTATGATTGCTTTCATTGTCATCTTTTTTTGCATAATTCCGTTCGTCACTAATGAAGTAAAAACGGTAGTTTCCTTTCATCTCCATGATGTTTGGTTTTAAGTTAACCTGGCAAACATGAAATTTGTTTTTCGAGGTTAAATCGAAGCTGGAGTTTGCCACAATCCTGGCCTTTCATAAAAACAAGATATGAAATTGCGGAATGCGGAGTTGAGATTTTAAAAAATCCGATTAAGGTTTAAGTGATCGTGGCGCCTAATATTTTTTCGATATGTTTTAGAGCAAACTTGTGAGCTTCCCGGTCAAAAGAAGCAACACACTTTTTCGGAACCTCCACTGTATAATCCCTGCTTCTCAAGTCGGCCACTGTATATAGAACACAGATGTCGGTACAAACACCAACAACAATTACTTTATCAGGTTTGGCTTCCAATAATCGTTTTTCAAAACTGGTATTGAAAAAGCCGCTGTAGCGTTTTTTTGGAATAATTTCTCCCTTAAAAGAGCTTAACTCATCTATGACTTTTGATTCTTCAGTGCCCTTAATGCAATGGGTCGGGAACATTTTAAATTCCCTGTCATTTTTATCATGATTGTCACAGATAAAAAATATTTTTCCCCTTCGGGCTGACTTAAGTAAATCGACTACATGAGGTATAATTTTGCGTGCTTCATCTCCACAAAAAAGATTTCCTTTTTCAAGAAATCCTTTCAACATATCGACAACTAATATTATTGTATTTTCTTCAGACATGTTTTGTTCTCATAATTAATTATTTTATCCATTTTCTTTGACTAAATAAATTATATCATAGTGCGGCAAAGGCATGAAAAAACTATAATTTCTTAGTGTCTTGCCGTCTTGGTGGCTAAAACTGAACGATGCTTGCTTAATGTCAGATTTTTGTGTTTATAATTCCATAATGTGACGAGGTGCTGTAAGCACAATTCGGCAGGGACATCCGAATTGAGCGGAATCCGAAGGAAGGTCGCCCCAATGGTTGAGGCCAGGGATGGCCGAAATCAAATAAAGCTTCCGACCTGGAGTGTCAACTAAAAAACTTCTACCAAAAAGAAGTTTTTATAGTGTAATGCTATAATGTAATGCAGTCACAACCGAAAGAAATTTTAACCAAGAAGATCGCGAACGCCACGAAGAAAATGGATATTTAAAAATCGTTCCTTCTTGTTTTTAGTGTTCTTCGTGGTTTTATAAATACAACCGATTTCAAAAAACTTCCTATAGCGTCATAGAGTAAATGTCAAACCGTATATTATTAATTAGACCCCCTTCGGAAAATATTTCCAGCGTTCTTCCTTTAGGACTGATGTATCTCGGTTCTGCTTTAAAAAAGAAGAACTGTAAAATAAAAATATTGGACCTTCGTTTAAAAAAAAATGCGTATTCCTGTTTAAACGAAACAATTAAAAAATTTAAACCGGATATCGTCGGTATTGGTCTCTTAACGGTTGAAAGTAAATCAGCTCATCAAATAGTGAAAGATGTTAAAGCGATTGATCCTGATTTAATGGTTATTTTTGGTGGACCTCATTGTGAAGCAGAGCCTGATTTGATTTTAAAAGATAATAATATAGATATCTTAGTAATAGGTGAGGGAGAAAATACCGTTTGCGAGTTAATAGATGTTTTTAAATATAATGGTTTGTTAGATAAAGTAAATGGTATTGCTTATAGAGATAATGGCAAAACTATAAAAAACCGTCCCAGGGAGCCAATCGAAGATTTAAATAGTTTGAAACTGGATTACGATCTTATAAACGTAGAAGATTATTTTCATTTTTCTTCCTCTCACGACTATTTGCCGAGCAGCAAAAGGTTTTTGCCTATATTCACGTCACGAGGGTGCCCGTTTGAATGTGTGTATTGTCACAATATTTTTGGAAAAAAAATCAGATACATGTCCGCTGAAAGGGTTTTTACAGAGATTGAGTTTTTATATAAAAAGTACAATGTCGAGGAATTCCATTTTTTGGATGACTCCTTTAATATTGACATTAACAGGGCAAAAAGAATTTTCGATTTAATTTGTGACAGCGGGATGAATGTTGGAATTACCTTTCCAAATGGAATTCGAACTGATTTTATTGATGAAGAGTTGATCCATAAAATGAAAAAGGCTGGCGTTTACCGAGTTGCTCTTGGAATTGAGAGCGCATCGGAAAGAATTATAAAAATGATTAATAAAAAGTCGGATATCAATGAAATAAAAGTCGTTACAAAAAAATTAAATTCTTCAAAAATCAGCACTGGAGGTTTTTTTATGCTTGGTTTTCCAACAGAAACCAGGGAAGAAATATCTAATACTATTAATTTTGCATGTAGTTTGGATCTTACTACAGCTATATTTTCTTTTGTAATTCCTAATCCCGGGACAAAATTATGGGAAACTATTCAAAATAATGATAGAAGTCTCGATCCCAATGATTTTGAAAACTTTAATGCTCAATCAGTGAATTTTAACCGAAGTTGTGTTTCATCAAAAGAGTTACGCAAACTTCAACGGATGGCTTACAGGAAATTTTATTTAACTCCCTGGAGAATTTGGAAGATTTATGTTTTGTCTCCTGATAAGATCATGACGATAAAAAAATTTATATCTAAACTGAAGTCTTTATTATTAGTTATGCTGATGAGGAAAAAAAGATAAAAAAGAAAAAAATTAAATTAATGATTCCGGAATTGTTATTTTAATTGCTCCATTTTTATGATAAGTCTTCTAAAAAATACCAGAGATAGGCAAAATATTCACGAGCAACTTGATAACGGCCTTTGAAATTTATCCACCAGGAAGTAGCATCATACCAGCTATTTACAACCGGTGCAGAATGAATCTCAATACTTTTAAATATTTGTTTAAATATTAAGTAAGCTCGTCTGCTGTGATAAGGAGAGGTGACCAGGATAACCGAATAAAAGTTTTTGTCTTGAAGCAATCTAAAAGAGAACAAGGCATCCTCTTGCGTGCTTCTTGACTCATCCTGGAGAATTATCGCGGTTTCCGGGACGCCTAACTGTATTGCATAATCTTTCATTAAGCCGGCCCAGGTAATTTTTTCTCCACCGGGGAAACCTACAACAGAGCCACCGGAGAATAAAATCTTCTTCGCGTAACCCTGTTTGTATAATTCAACTCCATATTGCACCCGTTCACCCTGTTCCCCTGCCAGCACAATGATAATATCTGCTTTGCTTAATGGATCGTTTTTTATTAAAAGCTTTCCTATGAGAGTCAGAGAAAAAGGTGAAAAAAGTAAAAAGAAAGTTAAAACGAAAAGAAATAAGAAGAGAATCCATTTATTAATGATTTTGTTTTTCATCATCATCTTTTTATTCCACTTACAATTACGTTTTCCATATCAATAAACACCTCTCTGTTTCCAATTTGTAATCTATATATTTTTTAGAAGGTAGCTATTTTCCAGCCGATTATTAACGCTTATTTTTTGGAAAAAAACTTGTTGTTGTAATTCTATGAAAAGCTCCATCTGCCCATGGTCTGACAATGCACTAGGTGGGGTATAATTGAAGTTCTCTACAGCAACACCATGGGGAATGTACTCGCCAAACATTTTCATTATTGGTTGCGGCTTACTCTATGTCTCAGGTATAAATTTTTAAGCCATGAAATATTAAAAAGAAGTAGCTATGAATGGAAAACAGTTTGAAGAAAAGCCTTAAATCCAGAAAGAATTCCTCTTGCATTTCCTGGATTTTTCACTAATCGTAAAACATATGTCATTATTATTCTCGGTCTAAAATAAAATTCTCTTAAAAATTTCTTTTGATACGCATCCAGCTTCTCTTTTGTTAAACCATCTGGAATAAAAACCACATCGAGTAAATTCATTTTTTCCCAGTTTTTATTAATAAAGCCGTATTTTTCTCCAACCCGATACATCTCAGAGCCAGGGAAAGGAGTCATTTGACTGACACTCACGTCGTCCAAGTGGTTGTTTTTAGCAAAATCAATAGTTTCCTTCATAGTATTTTCTGTTTCTTTTGGAAATCCTAAAATGAAGAAACCTTTGGCTAAAATACCCGCATGATGAGTCCAGTTAAGTGCCTGCCTCATCTGCTCGATTTTAGTTCTTTTTCTTGAAAATTCTAAAATGCCAGGATCGCTGCTTTCAATTCCATAAGAAATCTGCCAACACCCGGCTCTTTTCATTAATCTCAATATATCCGGTTTTACCGCGGTTGCCCTTCCATTACAGGACCATGAGATATTAATTTTTTCTTTAATAAGTGTTTCGCATAACTGAATCAACCTTTTTTTAAAAATAACAAAGGTATCATCTTCAAAAATAATCTCTTTGATTCCAAAATTTAACTGCAAAAATTTAATCATTTCTATAATATATTCAGCGCTGAAAGCACGGTACTGTCGGCTGAAAACAGAAGTGTCACAAAAGATGCAAAGATGAGGACATCCCCTAGCCGATATGATATAGGTAGCAGGTAGTCTTTTACATTTAAATGTTGCAGGTTTGTATCCCCGGGGGAAATTATCAATCAGATCCCATGCTGGAAACGGAAGATCATCAAGATTTTTAATCAATGGTCGCGCCTTTGTTTTAATAAAATGGTTGTTCTCCCGAAATAAAATACCGGAAATATCTTTTAATCGGCCATTGTTTTCTGAAGAAGCAGCGAACTCTTTAAGCGTATTTTCACCTTCACCGATTGCAGCAATATCAAATTGCGGAATTTTTGACATTGTTTCTTCCGGAACCGCTGTAACATGAGGTCCGCCGACAATGATTTTAATCTCCGGTCTATTTTCTTTTATCATTTGCGAAAGCCGGGCAGCCTTATAAATAGAAGAAGTTACAGCAGTGAACCCCACTATGTCCGGTTGAAATTTAAGGATTAGGCGTAATGATTCTTCATAAGAAAGGTTGGAAGAAGCAGCTTCAACAATTTTTACACGGTGTCCTGCTTTACGAACTACTGATGCCAAACCAAGCAGACCAATGGAAGGTAGTGTGCTGCCGGCTCCCGAAAGAGGGCCATACCTTTCTTCAAGAGAAATGGGAGGGTTAACTAAAACGATAGACGCCAAACTATAACTTAACTCCTTAATTGAAATGATATGATAATAGCACAACGACGGAAGTTAATAAAGAATGGGTTTATTAACTTAATTTTTCTCCGATAAAATTAATAATGATATTATATAGTTGGAATAAGTTATGAAAACTGAAGCCATTAATTCAATATTAATGGATGATCTGAAGAGGGCTGAATTACTTATAGCCAAAAAGCCTGAGAGATTAGAATTGCTCTCAAACCTTTTGAAAATGGTGAGTGCAAACCTGCTGTTCCTCTAAAAACGCTTACGAGTCACTCAGCTAAGTTTGTTGCCGTCCATACTTGTTATACATGTAGTCTGCGGTGTGAAATTGTAATTCCGGTTTTCATGACAGGACTTTTTTATATGATGATTATAAGTATTTTTTTCCTGAACAGTTTGACATATTATATCCCTGGATAAATTCGACTCTAAGGATAAATTGCAATGGTCTAATTTTTTGTTTGCTCTACTTTCTTCAAAATGGTATCCAGCACTTCATCATATTTGGGAGCCAGTTCTACCGGCTGGTTGGCATATTTTGATTCCACACCAGTAAGTGATTTTGTGTGATAATTTGTTTTAAAGTCAGTAAACTTTAAACCATTAGCTGTTGAGATGACCACTACTCTGTCCTTTTTACTAATTTCCCCTTTTTTCATCAATTTAAATAATGCAGCTAAAGCCACCCCGGTGTGAGGGCAGCAAAAAAGCCCTGTTTTGTCTGCTTTAGCGGCAGCATTGGTAAGTTCATCTTCGGATGCCTGTTCCACAATTCCATTGAATTTTTTTAATGTTTTGATAGCTTTATTTACACTGACAGGATTGCCGATTTGAATTGCGCTGGCTAATGTTTTTCCTGCTTTTATAGGATGAAATTCTTTAAAACCTGTTAAATAACTCTGATAAAGCGGGTTTGCCTGCTCTGCCTGCGCACACACGATTTTCGGCAATTTATCAATAAGACCTAATTCTTTTGCCAGAGAAAATCCTTTCCCAATGGCGGTGACATTTCCGAGATTTCCTCCCGGAAGAATTACAACATCAGGGACTTCCCATTGAAACTGTTGCGCCATTTCTATGCTTATAGTTTTTTGCCCTTCAATTCTAAGTGAGTTCATGGAATTAGCGAGATAAATACTATTTTTTGAACATACTTCCTGGACAATTTTCATGCAGCCGTCAAAATCGGTATCCAGAGAAAGAGTAAGTGCATTGTTAGCAAGGGGCTGAATAAGCTGGGCAGTGGATACTTTATTTTTCGGAAGGAAAACTATCGCTTGGATACCGGCTGCCGCGCAATATGCGGCCAGTGCCGCTGAAGTATCCCCTGTAGAAGCGCAAGCGACTGCTATGATGTTCTTTCCCTCCGAAATCATCTGTTTTACCATTGAAACAAGAACGGTCATACCCAGGTCTTTAAAAGAACCGGTATGGTTAAAGCCGCACTGTTTAATCCAGAGTTCATCCATCCCTAATCCCTTTCCCAGTCTCTCCGCCCAGAATAAATTACTTCCACCTTCATAAGCAGAAACAACATTATCATTCTCTACATTGGGGCAGACAATCTCCTTTTTTCCCCAAACAGAACTGCCATAAGGCCACACGGAGGACATATAGCGATCATCAAATAGCTTTTTCCATTTTTCAGTCGGAATGGTTTTTAGTTTTTCAATGTCATGTCTAACTTCAAGAAGGTTTCCGCACTTTGGACAGCTATAAATTATTTCATTTAAATCGTGCTTTCCTTCACATTTCTGAATGCATTGAAACCAAGATTTTAGATTTTTTAACTTTAGCTCTGTCATAAAAATTAACCTTCGTTTTCAACTCTAATTAAAATACTGTTCCCTTTAACTACTTGGAGTTCATTGATTTCTTTGACAGCTTTTTGGATGTCTTTTTCCATCGCCTTATGCGTCATAAATACCAGGGGGACTCCAGCGGAATCACTTCTTCCTTTTTGGATTACAGATGCAATACTAATAGAATTTGCCCCCAAAATACCCGACAGCTTAGAAAGAATGCCCGGCTTATCCACTACTGAAAAGCGGAGGTAATATTTAGAGATAATTTTATCTATTGGTTGCAATTTTAATTTTGCATGGTTACTTATATCAAATGAGGAATATCTGTTTCCATAGGTTATACATCCGACAATTTCCATAACATCGCTTAACACAGCGCTTGCGGTTGGCAGAGCGCCGGCTCCTTCCCCAATCAACATTGCTTCGCCAACCGCATTACCCCTTACTTTAACAGCGTTCAATACGCCATTTATGTTTGAAATCGGGTTATCTTTACTAATCATAGTAGGATGAACCCTGATATCAATAGTATCATCTCCTTTTTTTACAATAGCCAATAATTTAATCCTAAATCCAAACTCACTCGCGAAATGAATATCCGTTGGGGTAATATGTGTAATGCCTTCTGTAAAAACCTTGTCAATGGGAATACGGCATCCGAAGGCAAGAGAACCCAATATAGCTATTTTATGAGCGGAATCTATTCCTTCAATGTCAAAAGTCGGATCAGCTTCGGCATACCCTTTTTCCTGGGCCTCTTTTAAAACATCCTGAAAGTTTTTTCCTTCATCAGTCATTTTGCTGAGGATATAGTTTCCCGTACCGTTAACAACGCCATATATAGACTCAAAACGGTTTGCTGCAAAGTTATCTTTTATGCACCGGATGATAGGAATACCACCGCCAACGCTGGCTTCAAAACCGATATTAACCTTATGCTTCTTAATCGCCTCAAATACTTCCTGGCCATGTTTAGCTAAAAGCGCTTTATTTGCCGTTACGATATGCTTTTTATTGCTGATTGACTGCATTATAAATGATAGTGCCGGTTCATAACCTCCAATTAATTCGATTACTATATCAATTTCATCGTCATTGATAATTTTTTTAGCATCTGTGGTTAATATAGATTTGTCTGCAGGCACTCCTCTATCTCGCTTTATGTCCAGGTCAGCAATTCGCTTTATTACAAGAGAGACCCCGAGCCGTTTTTCAATCAGAGCAGAATTATCCCTGAGCACTTTTACAACGCCAGTACCAATGGTTCCTAAACCAATTAAACCAAGATTAATTGTTTTCATTCTTATTTGACTGTATAAAAATTTTATTGTTCACCGGTAGTGTTTTCGCCTTCACGGATTTTATCGATACTCTTTTTATAATCTGAACTGTAAAAGACGGCTGAACCGGCTACAAGAATATCTACCCCGGCTTCTCTAATATCTTTTGCGTTATCGGGTTTTACACCACCATCAATTTCAATATCAATAGGATTCTTTTTATTTTGAATTATTTTTTTTAATTGCGTTACTTTTTGCAAAACTGAAGGAATGAAAGATTGCCCTTCAAATCCTGGGTTAACCGACATCAGCAATACCATGTCAACATCATCAAGTATATAGTCTAAAGCAGATAAAGGTGTTGATGGGTTTAAAACAATACCGGGAGAGACTTTATAGCTGCGTATTAATTGAACGGTCCGCTGTAAATCTACGCATGCCTCAACGTGGAATGTAATAATGTCTGCTCCCGCATCGGCAAAAGCTTGGATAAAGTTGTCGGGGTTCTCTATCATAAGGTGAACATCGAGAGGTAATTTAGTAGATTTCCTTACTGCTTTTACAATTAGAGGACCGATAGTAATGTTGGGCACAAAATGACCATCCATGACATCTACATGGATTAAGTCTGCTCCTGCCTTTTCCACGTCTTTTATCTCAGTATCAAGTTTGCTGAAATCAGCGGATAATATAGAAGGGGCAACTTTGACCATAAAATGTACCAATGATTCTTAAAAAAAACTACGGATTTGGTTGGATGAAATTCGAGCAAATAATATCACAGGTTTATGGGTAAGGCAATATTGACTTCAGGACTTTTATTGAATAGAGTAAACATATGAGTGATTTAAAAGAAACAGTAGAAAAAGCTATCAAATGTCCGCAATGCAAAAAAACCGTTGCAGTAAATGATAACCCCTATATGCCTTTTTGTTCGGAACGTTGCAAAATGGTAGACCTTGAGGCGTGGCTGTCTGGGCGGTATAAAATTAGTGAAGAGAAAAATAACGATATAATTTTTAATTAAGTTCTACATTATTTTTCTCCAAAGCAATGCCGGCCACTCTATATAAGTTGACAATGGATTTAGTATAATCAATTATCGCCTTAATTTCCTTGCTCTGCTCTTCTGTCAGGTCTTTTTGAAATTCCAGGACTTTAAAGCTTGTTGACAGCCCTACTTCAAATTTCTTTTCTTCAGCGCTCATTTTTTCTGTGGCCAGTTTTTTTGATACTCTTGTAACATTCACTCTTTTTACATTGGTTTCGATTTCCCGCACTGCTTCTTTTACTTCTAATGTTATTTGCTGTTCTTGATTTTTAATTTCAATGAGCGTTTTTTCCACCTCCAGCTTTGATGCAGTTAAACTGCTTTTAGAGGCGCGATTGCCAATGGGATACTCAAATTTTAATCCAATATCATAGGAATAAGTATCCCCGCTTAATGCCCGGCTCAATGATCTATCATAGTTACCGCCAAAACGGGTAGTTTGGGTTAGACCTGTAGACTGGTTGGTGACAGCCACAGCGTCACCACTTATACCGTTTAAGCCAAAACTCGCTACAAGATCTATCGTTGGGTACAATTGATTTTTTTTGTAAGCGATGTCAATCTGTTCATTGTTTAGTTCTAATCGTAACTCATCCATTTCCGGTCGATTTTCAAGCGCTATTTTAAGAAACTCCTCTAATTGGAATATTTCATCCGCAAAAGAAGGGGAATCTGCCGGCACCAAAGTTAAATTCCACTCTTCAGCATCAGGAGGGAAATTTAATTTTGTTTTTAATTGATCTTCCAGGTCTTTAATTATATTCTCTGTAATAATTACCGCTTCTTCGCGGGCGGCAACCTCCGATTGGGCCTGCAATATTTCCAAAGGAGCTAAAACGCCGACGTCTACTTGAATTCTTACCCTGTTTTCAAAATCTTTAGCCAGGTCCAGGGACTGTTTTTTTACTTTGAGATCATCTCTTTTAAAAACAAGGTCCCAATAAACGTTTTGTACATCAGAAATGGACTGTATTACAAGATTTTTAAACTCTTTTTTAGAAATATCTCGATTATTCGTGGCAATTTTTATTTTTCTGGTATTCAAATCGATTCCAAAATCTCTTAATAAAGGCTGCGTGAAATCAAGGTCGATAGATGAACTATATTGGGGGTCTAATCCGGAAAACGTAGAATTGGTGATGTTCCGTATAGAATTTAATTTTAATTCATAGTAGGTACCGGCTTTTAATGTTTGCTTCAAACCGATGGAAAAATTTATATTCTCTTCTTCTGTAACATCAGGAGAAGCGAATGCCGAGGCCGACGGAGTAGTAGTTTTCTCTAAAGAAAAGTCCGTAAATAACGCCGGATCAAAAAAAGAATTTTCGAGAGTTATATTTTCATCCTCTATTTTAGAGTTGATTCGTTCAACAGCAATATCAAGGTTATTTTGCAGAGTAATCTCAATGGCCTTTTGTCGTGATAATTTGAGTTCTTTTTGCTGTTCCTCCGCAAATAAATGTGTCGAAAAAACAATGCTTAAAAAAACAGCCAGCAATATAATCTCTAAAAAGTCATCATTTTTAGCATTTTTTTTCATAATTTCACAAAAAAAAGGTTAAGTTGAGTTAAAATTACATTATGATTACATATAAAATATTTTAATGTCAACTAAATACAATCTTTCAAAACCGAAACTTTATATAGACATTTTTTGTTTATTTTGTTATCGTAGCTTTGCATAATATCAATAGTTTTTTACAGTTCTGCATTTTGTTACAATTCCGCCGCATAGATAATTTTTTTAAAAAAAACCTGATTTGGAATTTATTGATTTATAATGACTTGACAACATGACGCTCTTTTTCCTGCATGGTACATATATTGCTTACCTTTAGAGTTTCAAGTTTAAAAAAATGTAAGCATATATTATGTTTTAGCGTTGTTTTTTTTATACACATTTTTTTCCTTGACACATAAAGGAATATAATTTATAAAAGAGGCTTTAAATTTTTGTAAAAAAAATGGCTGTGAATATGGTCAGTTTTAATATGAATATTTATTAATTTAAATCACGTGGCTTAAGAGGAGATTCTAGTTTTGGATAAAGAAAAAGCAAATAAAATTGGGAAAATAGTTTTCTGGATAACCAATGCATTAGTGCTTGTCTATTTTTGGTGGATTGTGATTTATGACCACGGGGTAGCGTCATCCCATTAAATAAAATAACTTGGTCATATAGGAATTTCCTTATGTTGGATTCCCAATTATGTTGGGAATGAGTAAGAGGGCGCTTTAAAATGTCATTCAGGTTCCTGCTTTCGCGGGAATCAATTCCACTGGGAATCTAAAGGTCTTTATCTTAATCCAGCTAAAGCAAAAGGAGGAATTTATTATGAAAACGTTTATATCTTTTATAGTGGCATGTGTGATATGCGCGGCTTATTTTTTTGGCATAGACTGGCTTTTGCAGAAGGCTCAGGGTTTGTATTTAATTCCGTAGAAGCGTCAAAATAGAATTAAGAAGTTAATTTGTTAAAATTTGGAATCTGAAATCTTAAATTTTCTGTAAGGAGGTTTTTAGTGAAAAAAAATATCTTTATACTGTTATTGTCAGTTTTATTAGTACCCGGCATTGCCTTTGGCGAATTAGTGATAAGAGAGCCATTTAGTGAAAAGGCAGGCGATGCCACTGCCGGGAAGGTCATTTATGAGACGAACTGTGTGAGGTGTCATGGTGAAAAGGGCGATGGAGAAGGGCCGGACGCCGGCAACATGTATCCAAAACCAAGAAATTTTACAACAGGGCTTTTTAAGTTTAAAACATCGGCTTTTAAAGAAAAGCGACCTCTCGATAGAGATATTTATAACACTGTGAGTAATGGTTTACCCGGTTCCGCTATGCCGGCTTGGAAATCCTCCCTTTCGATTGATGATAGAAAAAATGTCATTGCTTATGTTAAGCAATTGGCAAAAATAAGCGGAGAAGCTAAAGATAAAATTAATATGGCTGGATGGGTTCCGCCGACGGAAAAGAACCTTAAAAAAGGGAAAAAACTTTTTTTGAGCAGGTGCTCTCCCTGTCATGGAGATGCGGGCAGGGGCGATACAACGATGTCCCTAGAGGATGAATGGGGAGGAAGAGTCTGGCCTAGAAACTTTAGCAAATTTTATTCCTTTAGAATTGGCAATTCGCCGATGGAGATATTTCAGAGAATTTCTACAGGTATCCCCGGTACTCCCATGCCGTCTTTTGAAGATCCGGAAATTGGAGAAGATGTATTAAACACCGAACAAAAATGGCTGGTTGCTAATTATGTTGCCTCTTTAGAGGACAGGGCAAGGTTTTTTGATCCTACACGCGGGAAGATACTGGATGCATGGAAAACCGACGCTCTTCCGGAGGATATTGAAGATACTGAACCATGGCAGTTTTCAAAACCTCTTACCTTCGGCCTTACCCCTCAGGCAGCGCCCGGCAGGCCGCCATTAAATACTTTAATCGACACCGTTACAGTACGAGCTCTGAATGATGGGAAAGAGGTTGCCCTGTTAGTGGAATGGGATGACCCCTCAATGAGCGTTCTGGATGATGATGATGCCGCGACTATAATTGGGGATGAAGATGTATTTGATGATGCGGTGGCTCTTTATATGCCGGCAGGAGTTGCGACGGATAATCCTAAAAAGCCTTTTTTTGGGATGGGGGATGAAAAGACCCCTGTCAATGCCTGGTATCTTAATTCTTCAAATGCTAAAAAGAAATTTACTTTTAGAGGTAGCGAAAAATTTGACACGGCTTCGACTGAAAACCCTTGTAACCCATGTGCCAAGAATGCCTGTAACCCTTGCGCTAAGAATGCTTGTAATCCTTGTGCCAAGAATGCCTGTAACCCATGCGCCAAGAATGCGTGTAATCCTTGTGCCAAGAATGCCTGTAACCCATGTGCCAAGAATGCCTGCAATCCCTGCGCGAAAAACGCGTGTAACCCCTGTGGAAAAACAGAAGCTTCGAAATCTGAAGATTCTTCATTTCTCCAGCAGGCAATGTATGACAAAGGCAGATGGACTGTTTATATGAAACGGCCGATTAAATCTAGTGGGCCTGATGACGCTAAATTGGAAGTTGGAAAAGCTTCCCCTATCGCGTTTTCTATCTGGGATGGAAGTAATAACGAGAAAGGATTGACTCATACATTTACAGACTGGTACTGGCTCAATATTTTGCCACAAGGAAAAGGAGGGAGACTTTAATTAATGAAAAATTTCTTAGTGTTGTTAAAACTTTTAGGATTTGGATTTTTTATGATGATGATTTTTGCAGTTGCTTCTAATGTGGTTCCTCAAGCCATAGGAGAGCCGCCCCCTGTTATCGATTTAAGAAGTATTGATACTGTCGATAAGATGGTTGAGCTTGGTGGAGAAATTTTTGGATCAGAGGCGGAACCGGGAAGAGGAAAGTGTCCCATGTGCCATAGAAGAATTGGAGGCAGGGCGCCTGTATTGGATGGAGTAACAAATAGAGCGGCTACTAGAATTAAAGATCCGCGATATAAAGGCCACGCGAAAACGGGAATTGAGTACATAGAGGAATCGGAAGAGTGTCCGTCCTGTTTTGTTGTAGCGGGGTTTGGCAAGCCGGGTACAAACGACGCAGTAAGCCCGATGCCAGTTACCGTTAATCCTCCGATATATTTGTCTGCAATAGAGCGTGATTCTGTTATTGCTTTTTTCCAAGATCGCGATGGGAATGATGTAACGGTAAAGCCGATAACAGATCCTGAAAAAGATTTGAGATGGGATAAAGAAAAGTATAAGTATAGCTTTAAAGGGTTAAAGCCAAAAGGTTGATTTAAGAGCGCGTAGCTTGTTGCTGGTTTTTCCCTATTTCATTTAAAGATAATATTTAGACAGGAGAGTCGGTATTGGTAAATAAATTTAACGGAGGCAAAGATGAAGCTTAATTCATTTGTAAAAGGTATTCTTGTTACTGTAGGGTTGTACGCGGCTCTTATTGTGTTGTTTGGAGCGGTGACATTATTTGGAATGGTGGAGGTCAACATTAATGGCATTTTATTTGAAGAATCTTCTTCCAATATTTTACCTTCAAGCATTCAATACATGTACATATTTTTTATTTTTGTGGGTGTTGTTTTATACTACACTTCAAGCGCGGAGAAAATTGAAGAAACTATACGCCCAATGGCAAACTTTGTATTTAACCCGGAGAAAAAAGCGTCTATTAAAGTCGGGCAATATACCATGTACTCAGTACTCCCTTTTTTCTTCGCCTTTGTCGGGTATAACCAGATGACTCCGAAATTCCCCGAACCTATTGCGTTACGAGTAATTCATCCGGCTCCTCCCACAACAATCAAAATATTTGGAGAACCCCATAACCTGGTTTCATTGGAAAACCCGTACCGACAATACGAAAAGTCAGATCCGGAAGAATTTAAACAATTGGCCTTAGAAGGTGGATTTATCTATTTTAAAAATTGCTTTTTCTGCCATGGCGATTTTCTAGATGGTCGGGGTATGACGTCTCTCAATTTAAACCCTGTCCCCGCGAACTTTCAGGATGTGGGGACTATTGCCATGCTTCAGGAGGCATTCTTATTCTGGCGTATAGGTACAGGAGGGCCGGGATTACCTGATGAAAGCTGGCCGTGGCAGTCTGCAATGCCGATCTGGCAAAACATACTGACTCAACAGGAAGTCTGGAAAGTGATACTGTTTTTGTATGATTATACACCACCCCAGATTACGCCAAGAACTTTTTCATAATTGTAAATTATCACTGAAGGTGACGGGGATAATCTTTTTATTTAAAATTTAATATGGAGATTTTATATGAAGTGGAAAAGGTTTAAATTTCTTCTGATCTTATTACTAGTACCATTTATTATGGGCCAGTCAGAGGGTCAAAAAGCAGAGGCCCCTGCTGAAAAGGCTATGCCCCCGGGAGATGCGAAAAACGGACAGATCGTTTATGAAAAACGGTGCGTCTGGTGTCATGGATGGGCAGGTGCCGGAGATGGTCCCGCTGCTGACCGGTTAAGACCACGTCCGAGAGACTTTACCAAAGGGAAATATAAAATTCGCACATCGCTCAGCGGAAAGCTGCCTACTGACAGAAACCTGTTTGACGCGATTTCAAACGGCCTGCACGGAACGGGAATGCCGGCGTGGCGTAACGTGATATCAGATCAGGAAATTTCAGACGTGGCTATGTATATTAAAAGCTTTTCCAAAAAATTCAAGAGATGGGCAAAGAAAGGAAAACCAATTCCGGAAATAGAAGTTGGACCTGAAGTACCATCCTCTCCCGAAAGTATAGAGAAGGGAAAGCAGATATTTTTAAAGCTGGAATGTTGGAAATGCCATGGTAAGAGCGGAAAAGCAAGCGGCCCATCAATGCCAACGTTGCAGGATGACTGGAAATTTCCTATACGGCCCGCGAATTTTACAAAACCATGGAATTTTAGAGGTGGAAACAGGAGAATTGATATTTATAGGAGGTTTAACACTGGTGTTATGGGAACGCCGATGGCTTCTTTTAAGAGCTCGCTTGATAATGAAAAATCATGGCACCTGGTTAATTTTATTGAATCTTTAAGCCCCACCAAGAAAAGACCCGGTGTGGAAGAAATTGTCAGAGTAGCCGAAGTAGAAGGGGATATCCCGATGGATTTTGAAGATCCTGTATGGCAAAGCGCGACAAAATATTTTTTCCCCCTTCTCGGTCAGTTTCAAATAGAACCGCGTCAATTTTGGACAACTATCCATGATGTTAATATGAAGGGTCTTCACAATGGTGAAGATGTAGCTTTTTATTTTGAATGGGATGATCCTACAAAAAGCCCTATAGACCCCACTAAGGTTTATCCACTCCAGTACAGAGATGCCTTTTATCTGCAATTTCCGTTGAAAATGCCATCCGATCCCACAAAAAAGCCCTATTTTGTAGGTGGGGATAAAAAGAGAGCCGCAGGTGTGTGGTTCTGGGAATCTGAAAGCATGAAAACGGTTTTGCTCAAAGCAAAAGGATTATTTAAAACAAAAGTAGTTGGCGACGCGACCCCGATTGAGACAAAAGCCGTTTATGACGACGGGCGCTGGAGAGTTATCATGAAGAGAAAAATGCAAACCGGAAATGAAAAAGAGTTACAAATAGAAACCGGTAAGTTTTTGCCACTTTCGTTCCATGCTCAGGATGGTTCTGATGGCGATTTTGGAACAAAAAGAAATGTGTCCACCTGGTACTGGCTGGTATTAGAGCCTAAAATTTCAGATACAAGGTACGCTGTTGCTGGGATTGTTTTTGTATTAGTCCTTGGTTTGGAATTTGTTTGGATTAGGAAACAAAGCAACAGTTAATACTTGACCGAAAAGTTCATTTTTGTTATTATTTCAAGCCGGACGAGAAATTTTAGCATATTTTTATTGTTCAGGTTAAAGATTTCTCCCGGGGTTTACGCTGAGCCAATCGGTGATTTTCTTCGCTTTGCTTAGGATTACGAGTCGAAGTGATATAAATGTAATTATATCCTTGACTTTCGCTTTTAAACAGTATATGAGATAATTATTTATAGGTATCTCTACCTAGAAAAACAGCCAGGGTTACCTATGTTTATATATTGCTCTAAACATAATTTTAATGACAAAAAGTGAGACAGCAGTTGAGCCGCTGTTAAAAAAATATTATAAAATTTATTAAGGAGGGGGAGCAATGGACAGAAAAATTTTTAAGAAATTCCTATTTTTAGGCATTGTTCTTTTTGTCGTTGCGTTACTATCTACAAGCGCAACTACCAGTATCGTCAATGCCGCTGAAGAAGAAGCCGCTGTCGCGGCAGAAGTAAAACCTAAGCCTGTTGGGATGCCGGCTCCAAGACTAAAGGAAGATGATTATCCAATATTTACCGCATTCAGAAGTCGCGAGGCAATATGGATGGTAGCTCAACTTCATCTTTATTTTGCCGCATTCATCGTGGCAGTACCTATTTTTGTTATAGTTATTGAAGGTGTCGGAGTGGGTTCAAAAGATCCGGAGATGGCGAAAAAATATGACAAAATGGCTCATGAATTTATGAAAATAAGCATCACTGCTTTTGCCGTTACAGCTTTGTTAGGAGGGTTGCTGTTCTTTTTATTTCTTACCTTGTATCCTGATTATATCAGGTATTTATCATCTATTTTCGGACCGCAGATGCTTATTTATGCTATGTGTTTCTTTGCCGAAAGCGTATTCCTATATATTTACTATTATGGATGGAATGCCATGCAAGGTCCATTTTCTAAATGGCTGCATCTTTGTATAGGGTTAATGCTTAATGTGGCTGGATTAACACTAATGGTTCTTTCAAATGCCTGGGCTACTTTTGCAATGGCTCCGTCCGGTGTCGATCTCGAAACAGGAGCGTTTTTAGGAAATGTATGGGCTGCCATTAGAGGTCCTTTGTGGAATCCTGTGAACTTGCACAGGATTATTGCTAATATAGCGCTGGGAGGAGCTATCGTTGCCGCTTATGCAGGCTATCGTTATCTTGCCGCTCAAGCCAAAGAAGAAAAAGAATATTATGACTGGATGGGATATACCTCCATGTTAATTTGTGTATCGGGTATGCTGCCGCTTCCTTTTGCCGGATACTGGTTGATGAAAGAGGTTTATGGATATAGCCAACAAATGGGAATTTCCCTCATGGGGGGCCTATTTGCGTGGGTATTTATCATTCAGGCATTGTTGATTGGCGCTATCTTCCTAAGTATAAATTACTATTTGTGGTTGGGAATGGGAAGAATAAGAGGTATAACAGGATACCAGAGTTATGTGAAGTATATGGCCATTGCGCTGATTGGAGCCTTTTTGGTCTGGTTTACACCTCATAGTCTGGTTTTAACCGGAAAAGAACTGAAGTCATTAGGAGGAGCGCACCATCATTACCTCGGGTATTTTGGAGTTATGTCCGCAAAAAATACAGCGGTTAACATCATGATTTCCACCACGGCTTTATGCTTTTTGCTTTATAGGCGTGGGAATAAAGTGGCTGTTGTGTCGTGGGTTAAGCAAGGAAATGCCTTACAGGCCGCCCTCTTTTTTACGGGAGCGGTAAATATTATTGCTCTTGGAGTATACGGATACTTTCTACCAGCTAATATCAGAATAGGACTGTCCGTACCCCAGGTATCCACGACGCTGAGTTTGTGTGTCATCAGTGCTATTATTGATGGCTACATGTACAGGGGAGCTAAGACAAAAGGTACAGTAGTTTGGGGTGAAATGCCTGCAATTTCCCAGTATATATTGATGGGCCTGGCAGTTTCTTTTGCCTGGCTTATGGGATTAATGGGATTTATCCGCTCAAGCGTGAGACAGTACTGGCATGTTTACGCGGTGATGCGAGATATGTCCCGGGATGCATTCAGCCAACCTGTTGGATTTATGGCAACTTATGTTACTATAATCGTGACTATATTTACCTTTATGTGTATTTTTGTCTTCTGGTTAGCGGAATTTTCAAAACAGAAGAAAGAGATAGCAGAAGAAGAAAAAGTACCGGGAGGAGTGGCTCCAGAATTGGCATAATCATTGTGTCGTTCCCTTGCAAGCGGTACCTTAAATTACAAGTAAAAAGCCCTGTTGAAAAACAGGGCTTTTTTTATGTCTCTAAAGGTAAATGGCTGACTCTATGCCCCGAACTTTTCCAGCTTAAGGGCATTAGCCATAGCCAATGTCATGATATCAGTCGCATTAATCATGCCGAGTCCGCCTCTTAAACAGTCAGACTCACCAAATTTATTTGCCGCATCAGGCCTGCAGTACTTTGAATAAATTAACAGCGGCACAGGATGCCATGAATGGCCTTTTAAAATCGACGGAGTGGAGTGGTCCCCGGTAATCACAATCACATCTGGTTCTAAATTTAATATTTTTGGTAATTTTTTATCGAAGTCCTCTATGACTTTTACTTTCTGCTTGAATTTTCCGTCTTCGCCGGCGCTATCTGTTTTTTTCACATGAAGAAAGAAAAAATCATGATTGTTAAATTTTTCTTTAAGAACATCGATTTCATCATCTAAAGTCTCCCCTCCTTTGAGTATTTTCATTCCCACCAGGCGGGCTACTCCTTTATACATGGGATAAACGGCTATACATGATGGGTTTAATTTATAAATTTCTTTCATAGATGGAATTTTTTGATATTTAGCGAAACCACGGAGTAAAACCATATTTGCCGGTTTTTTATTGGCTATTATCTCTTGCGCCTTTAATACAAATTGGTTAGCTATTTTAATCGTTCTTTTTGAGGCAATATCTTTTCCGGTTAAAGGTTTTGGTTTTAATCCTATTTTTTGAGGATCGGAATCTGAGATATCTCCCCCCAAATTTTTTCCGCGGATAATTAGTGATGCCCGGTGATCACGTACTGCACGGATAAATATTTCTACACCCTTAATTTTTATCTTATCAAGCTCTTCAACTAATCGAGAGCAGAGAGAGGTTGGGATACGTCCTGCCCTTCTGTCAGTAATAATTCCTTTGCTGTTTACGGTGCAGAAGTTAATTCGTGCAGCAATGTCTGAGGTTTTTAAAGAAAATCCAATGCCAAGAGCAGCCAATACGCCTCTTCCAATATTCGATTTAAAAGGGTCATATCCAAAAAGGCCGAGATGCCCGGGTCCACTGCCCGGAGTAATCCCGGGTGCAATTGGATTGCTGAGTCCTAAAATGGAAAGGGAGGCAAGTTTATTCAGGTTTGGCGTATGAGCTTTTTCCAGTTCTGTTTTTCCAGTTGGTGTCAAGGAATGTCCTCCAATACCATCCAAAACGACAAAAACGATCTTAGAATCTGTTTTAACAGCGAGCTCTTTTATGACACTTTTATTGGTCATGATAAATAATTTTGAAGCTAAATGTTTTTTTAAGAAGTGAAAACATGTTTTCTATGAAAGATTAACTGACGGTTCTCAACTTTTAAATTAAAAAAATGGCAAAAAAAGCGCTCTTGGCAGTGAGTAAGAATTTTTTTTCATGTTATTGTAATAATATTATGTCTTAGCTGAAGACTGCTAGCTGACAGTTGAATGCTTATTTTTTTAAGTATAACAGATATTTCTTTACGTTCACAATAGTTGCTTAAAAAAACGAATTCCATTCTTGAGAAAAACCTATTGATGTGTTGCCATGAAATACTTTATCAAGGGTGGCATAATAATCTCATATTTACTATATAAAGTTATGTTGTTCCTCTAAAAAGAACACTACGGCCTCTTTCAACCATCACAAAAAGCAGATATTAAGCTTATATTGCTCTTGACTCAGGCCGCAGAGCCGCTTAATATTAGCTTCACAAAGCGGAGTAATCGCATTATGCTTAAAAACATTAGGAAATCTTTACTGGAAAGCGCGGATTTAAAGAAACAGGTTGCGGAAAAATTTGGTGAGATAATAGAACAGGCAATAAATTTAATTTTAATATCTTTGAAAAATGGAAGTAAAGTTTTGTTAATGGGGAACGGAGGGAGTGCGGCGGATGCTCAACATATTGCCGGAGAACTAATAGGGAGGTTTAAATTAGAAAGAAATTCCATTCCGGCTATAGCCTTAACTACGGATACGTCCATCCTTACCTCAATAGGAAATGATTATGGATTTGACCGAGTTTTTGAAAGACAAATTGAGTCTTTAGGTTGCGAAGGGGATATTGTTATAGCGATTAGCACAAGCGGTAATTCAAAAAATGTTATTGAAGCACTGAAAAAATCCAAAAAAAATAAGATGAAATCGATTGGTCTGTTGGGTAGTGATGGCGGACAAATCAAGCAATTAGTAGACCTTCCAATCGTGGTGCCCTCTTCAAATACTCCACGAATTCAAGAAACCCATATCACAATTGGTCACATAATTTGTGAGGAAATTGAAAAAGAACTATTCAAATGAATTAGGACAGGATAACAGGATAAATCAATTGTCAGTGGTCAATTATAAATGATGAATTTAAAATTATAATTGCTAACTGTTAATTGATAATTATTTAATGAATTTCTTATGAATGAACAACTTAAAAAGTTACTTTCTCCCGACAGAAAAATCAAAATACTCGTTGTTGGTGATCTGATCTTGGATGAATATATATGGGGAAGTGTTGAGAGAATTTCACCGGAAGCCCCTGTCCAGGTGGTTGAAGTTCAATCTGAAAATTTAATACCCGGAGGTGCCGCAAATGTTGCTAATAATTTAGTTGCCCTGGGTTGCGATGTATACATGACAGGCGCTATAGGGAAGGATCAAAAAGGAGATAAGCTGATCCAATTGCTTCAAGAGGAAAATATAAACTGTGATGGAATTAAAAGGTTTGATCATAGACCAACAATAAATAAAATCAGGGTAATAGCCCATAGCCAACAAATCATAAGGATTGATAGAGAAGATAAAAGGAATCTGGGAGATAAAATTGAGAAAGATATAATTGCTTATCTTGTTTCAACCATTCCTATGGTAGACGGAGTTATTTGCTCTGATTATTTAAAAGGTTTATTAACAGATAATATTCTCAAAACTATTTTGACTACGTCAAAGGAGAATAAGAAGCTCGTTTTTATAGATCCAAAAGGAAAAGATTTTTTTAAATATAAAGGTGGAAATGTATTAACGCCCAACGAACATGAATTTAAAATGGCCTCTGGAGAAAATAGCACCGGTAATGATGATTTGACAGATACAGCTAAAAAATTGATGGATTCTATTGAACTTGACTCCTTATTGGTTACAAGAGGAAAAGATGGCATGTGCCTGTTTGAAAGAGGCAATGAACCAATTCATATCCCTACTGAAGCTAAGGAGGTTTACGATGTAACCGGGGCAGGTGATACGGTTATTGCCACTTTTGCCATGGCAACTCTGTCCGGCTTAAATTTTTTAGATGCTGCTAAAATAGCCAATATAGCGGCTGGTGTAGTGGTGGGGAAAGTTGGCACGGCAGTGATTCATAAAGAGGATTTAAAAAAGCTTTTAGAAGAAAATGTTCTACGGGCAGCGCAAAATATATTGCAGTTAAATGAATTAAAACAAATTGTAAGCCAGGCGAAAAGTTATAAAAAAACAGTTGTTTTTACAAACGGTTGTTTCGATATTATCCATGGAGGTCATATCGAATATCTACAAAAAGCACGAGATCTGGGAGATATACTGATTGTTGGCTTAAACA
>CAJXCL010000025.1 GCA_913051775.1 uncultured Nitrospirota bacterium
CAGGAGACGCCTCTGTTTTTGATATTATCTCTCCTGTTGAAGGAGGAAACGCCATAGTTAGTCATTCATTAAAAGGCGCTTTAACCGGAGCCATTGCCGTTCTTCTTTACCAAAATAAACTGACTCCGGAACAGGAGAAGCTTGGCAAAAACGGAAATTATATCGTTCAGTAAACTGTTCTCAGGCCAAGAAGGGTGATAAAAAATCCTTCTTGGTTCTTCCCTGGAGACATTTCCCGGTATATAGAACTAAGAGAAAACGCAAGAAAATTTAGAAAAAAATATGTTGAATCCTTAAAGTATATGCATCACTGGAGTGACCCTTTTAATAATTTTTTATTATCTTAAGAAGTCAGAATTTTATTAAAAGTAGATCGACCTTACCTAGAAAAATGATCTTTTCAACGGTATTCCTTACACCTTTTGGTTAATTATTGTCAGTCTTGGTTGACCTACCCTAAATCTTAGTACCATCCTTAGAGTGATGATTTTATGCCGTCAGTTGAAGCGTAGCGGAAACTGACGGTATAGGTTCAAACCTTTCTGGATAATGTTTTATCACAATACCAACTTTAAGGGTGGGTTAGTTTTTTTTTGGATAAGGCGATTGAATAATCGTAGTGGCATCCAACATCGCCAGTTGAGTAGCTCGAGTGTAGTTGATGAACTGTAGTTGGAGATCGTGGATATGAGCGATAAAACGTTGCTTTTCATTTTCAGCTATAGATTCAGCTTTGGGCAATTTTTTCAAAATAGTTCGAGGATTTCTGTGTACACCATTTACCAGAAATTCGTAATGAAGGTGTGGGCCAGTTGAATAGCCGGTTGAACCCACAGTCCCAATGATCTGGCGTTGCTTCACCTTTTGGCCTCGTTTAACATGACGTTTATGAAGGTGCAGATATTTGGTCATATATTGTTGGCCGTGTTCGATAAAAACATAATTTCCATTTGCCTTGCTGTAACCGGCACTGACAACCCGGCCAGCACCTGCAGCAAAAATGGGAGTTCCCCGTGGTGCAGTATAATCAACGCCTCTATGTGCGAGAATTTTTTTATGGATCGGATGTTTACGTCGAAGGCTGAATCCTGAACTGATGCGGGTGAAATCCAGTGGTGCTCTCAGAAAGGTCTTGCGCATACTGATGCCTTCAGGAGTGTAATAGCCAACATCACCATTTTCATATTCATAGCGAAAGGCAGTGTACTTTTCCCCTTGGTTGATATATTGAGCCGCAAGAATTTCGCCAATGCCGATCTTTTCGCCATCCAGATACTTCTCTTCGTAAAGTACGTAAAATTGATCGCCCTTTCTCGGGTCATTTACGAAGTCGATGACACCACCAAAAATGTTGGCCATCTCCATAATTAGTCGTTGCGGGAGTCCTGCTTGATGTCCGGCAAGGAACAATGACTTATTTATACGAGCACTTCTAAATTTTGTACGAGTTTCGGGAGTTCTTACAATTTGTCTGGCAACATATTCTCCGTTTTCTGTTTTTTCGAATAAGGTGCTTTCCAGCGGAGATTTTGTATAACGAAGCGCTTTAAGTTCTTTATTTTCACCAATCTTAAAATGAAGTGTTTGGCCGGGGAATATCCTGGTCAATATTTTAGCTTCTGATGATGAGTTCGTAAGTTTGTAGAGTTCTTGTCTAGACAGCTTAGTTCTCTTAAAAATATTAGACAGACTATCTCCATGTTTGATCGTGATAGTTTTCCAGGATAGCTCAGATTGATGCTTCACAACCTCTACTTTATCTCTCTGTTCTATAACTGTTGGTTTTATAGAATCTCGAAGAGGAAGATGCATCCGCTTTGCTTCTGTATTGGGGGATGGGATAGAGATGGATGCAGTTGCCAGTACTATCATTAGTATGCTGACGAGAACTATGCGTCGCCCTGAGAAGCTGGTAAACAGAGGGTGTAATTTTTTTTTTGAATCAGTTCTCTTCATAGCATACTTGTAATCGACGTACTAAATATTGCTTAACCTAATGGAATTATAACAAAAATTTCTGTTTCGGCATGGAGTTGCCACATTTATAGGGAAATAAGAAAAACAGGTAAAAGTCTACTACTAAAAATTTGTTTGTCAAGAGCTTTTACGGACTTTTCAGGAATAATATGGTGTTACCCTATCACAGGGCGAGAATCATATTCACTCAGGTTGCTCATACTGTACAACTTTACAAAATTATATCACTAAACTTTTGCAGGCAACAGTGTTAGCCAAGCTAGGCGATAAAGTAATTGTAATAGTAGTGAGTAAAACGGGCATTAAAAATGCCGAAGGGGGGATTCGAACCCCCACAGGTTGCCCCATACGCCCCTCAAGCGCACGTGTCTACCAGTTCCACCACTTCGGCTTTATAAAAACCACTTAAATACATAATTAACCACGAAGGGCACGAAGAAAAAAATGAGCTAAAGTGTAAAGTGATCTAAGTTGCCTAAAATAAAAAATAAAAAGCCTAGCTTTTTGTAATAACTTTTGTTCACTTTAGGCACTTTCAATAGGGCGGCTTTCCTTTGGAAACCGTCCAATTCGGTTTTCTTTACCGAATTGTGGTTGCGGCTTCGCTGCGCTGTGTATGTCCGTGGTTAATTTATAATAAATGTATCGCCTCATTCGCAAGTTCGTCACACCTCTCGTTTTCTGGATGGCCGTTATGTCCTTTAATCCATTTCCATGTAACTCCATGCTTTTGAGAAAGCTCCAACAGTTTTTTCCACAATTCTTTATTCTTTACTGGTTTTTTGTCTTTGGTGATCCAGTTCCTTTTAATCCAGCTATGAACCCATTCAGTCATACCTTTATGGAGATACTGAGAGTCGGTAGTCAAAACTACCGGGGAAGGTTTTTTTAAAGCGCTTAACGCTACTATGGCAGCAGTCAATTCCATTCTGTTGTTAGTTGATTTTTTTTCTCCCCCTTTGAACTCTTTGATTTTATCTTTATATTTTAAAATACACCCGTAACCTCCGGGACCAGGGTTCCCCTTGCAGCAACCATCGGTATAAATATATACGGTGTTTTTTAACAATTCTTGGGGCATTAAAAATGAAAACACATCTGATTTTTTCTAATATAACATAAGGACACTTCCAAAGACTAATTTTTTTTGTTATCACAACCCCCTTGATCCCCCTTTGTTAATGGGGAATAAAAGAGATGAAGTGAGTTTTTGGAAGTTTCCATGAAACAGATTAAAAGATTGCAAGAAAATTGAAAAGGAGTGCTAACCGCAGAGAGAAAAAATGGCTCATCCCGGCGAGGCGTCGACAAGGGTAGTTTGTCGGACGAACACTGGAAAATTCCAGTGTGAAAAGTGCAATTTTTTAGTTTTAAATTTTTTTTCATAAAGTGTCCATATCTGCATTAATTGTTTGAAATCAAGTTTTGTCTCCTGATCAAACCCACTTGAATTGCCGCAAAAATAATCCAAAAAACCTACGACACCTGAAAAATATGGACTCAAAATGCTTGCTTTTTTCATGTTGCGGAGAGGGGTATTTGGTGGGTAAATTTTTTGCCATTGGTAAAATATACAATAATTTATATATATGTCAATGTTAGCAATCTACCCGTGTGCCCGGTTTCTGTGTTTTTGGCAGATAAAACTATGTATGGTAGAATAAATTAAATTGTTAACTCTGTTGATTCTTCTTAAGTAATTATGGATTACAAATATTTTACAACAAACCCGAAGTCAGTGTTTTGGATCAGGCTTCTCATTATTTTGATTATTGTCTGGGTGGCTGCGGATTTATATGGTATTTTGCCTCTCCGGCCTAAAGTCGAAATGCGCGCTGTAGCTCCATCTCAAGGTAACCTCGGTGCGGATGAACGTTTGACAATTGATGTATTTAAATCCGTTTCTCCCTCAGTTGTTTTTATAACAAATAAAAGGCTTCAGAGAGGTTTTTTTTCACTTGGCGTTACGGAAGTTCCCCAGGGAGCTGGTTCCGGTTTTTTATGGGATGGTCGGGGGCATATAGTAACTAACTTTCATGTAATCTATGAAGCGCATGAGATTGAAGTCGCCCTTCAAGATGGAAGGAGATTTGACGCAGATGTTGTTGGTGCTGATCCAGACCACGATTTGGCAGTTTTGCGAGTTCCTGCCGGGAGACTTAATATTAAACCGGCAATGATAGGGAGTTCAAAAAACTTAGAGGTAGGGCAAAGTGTTCTGGCCATAGGAAATCCTTTTGGATTGGATTCGACATTAACAACCGGAATAATAAGCGCGCTTGGCAGAACTATAAAATCGATGACGAAACGGTATATTCACAATGTAATTCAGACGGACGCGGCTATAAACCCGGGTAATTCCGGCGGGCCACTTCTGGATTCTTTTGGTAGAGTAATCGGTGTCAATACATCCATCATCAGTCCCAGTGGTTCCAGCGCCGGGATTGGTTTTGCGGTGCCGGTGGATACAGTAAACAGGGTTGTCACGCAGCTCATAAATCAAAGAGAAGTATCCAGACCCGGTTTGGGTATTTCATTGGTTCCAGACCGTTTCATGGCTCAATGGGGCATGGAAGGAGCAGCAATATTACAAGTAAATAAAGGAAGCTCCGCTGGTACCGCTGGTTTAAAAGGAATTACAAGATTTCCAAACGGAGAGATTGGGATTGGAGATGTAATTATTGAATGTGCCGGATACGCAGTGAAAAAAAACTCCGATCTTGTCAAAGTCCTGGATCGCCATCAAGTGGGAGACGAAATTGAAATTGTGTTTACAAGAAACAGCAATAGAATGCAACAAAAAGTGATTTTGCAGGAGGACAGTTAGCTGATGTCATAAGCTTTCTTTTGCCACAAAGTCACCTGGACACAAAGGAAAGGAGAAACGGAGAAAGCGGAGAGATTGAGAAAAAGAAATTTTTTCCTTTTTCCTCTCTTTCCATATCTTCTGAATCTTTTTTGTACCTTTGTGTTTTAGTGGCTAAAATTCGTTAGAATGCAGAAAAAAAATAAAATTTATAAAAATAATAGTAAGAATAAAATTACGGGGAAAAACTTACTTTTTGCATTAACTATTTTAATAATAACTTTTCTTGCTGAGTTAATCGGAGGTTTGATTAGCGGCTCTTTAGCTCTGGTCTCCGATTCCTTCCATGTTTTAACTGATATTCTTTCTCTCGGGTTGACGTATATTGCTTTAAACATAGCAATCTATAAAGAACCATCAAAACAGTTCCCTTTTGGATTTCATCGTCTGGAAGTATTTGCAACCATTTTTAACGGGATCACGCTTGTTTTTATCGCGGGTTTCATTATCAGTGAAGCCCTCGATCGATTTAGTAATCCTTCTGAAATTAATATTTTTTTGGCTTTGACAATAGCAATTGTTGGACTGGGAGTTAATCTTACTTCCATGCTAATTTTGTCCTCCCATCATGAACATAAAACAGATATGAACATAAGAAGCGCATGGTGGCATATAATGGGTGATACGTTAGCTTCTGTAGGAGTAATAATAGGTTTAACAGCGATTTATTTTTTTAAAATGCCTGTGATTGATCCAGTTATTGCAGTATTAATCAGCCTGTTATTATTAAAGGGAGGGATAAGTGTAACCTGGGAAGCAATAAGGCTTCTTTTGCAGGAGTGCCCTATTGATACAGGCCAGGCAAAGTCACTCATAAAGGAACTGCCCCATGTCCTTGATGTTGACGGTATGTTTTTTTGGGAACTTTGTTCTCATATTCGAATCGGCACTCTTCACGTAATTACTGATCTGGCAGAGATTAAAGAGACACATCGGCTTTATGATAATATTAAGGACTTGCTGAGAGAAAAATTTAACATCAAAAATGTTACCATTCAATTTAAAACCTCCCAAATGGTGGAAAATCACTCCCACTCTCTGCACCACGAGCATTGAGTTCATCTTACGATTAATAAACTAAAACAGTTTTCCATTATAAAGCAACTCACTTAACATCTTGTGGGCTCCAGGAAGATATTGGTTATATCCGAGTATATTAGTTTTTTATGCTTTCAGGGGAGGAACCAGAAAGAAATTTTTTCTCTGCATTCTTTGTACTGCAAACTTCTAAAACTGTGTTTTTTTAGCAAAGCTGAGCTCTGCCATCCATGGCCTCAACCCTTTGGGCGGTTTTCCTTACTGAATTGTGGTTGCGGCCACCGGCCGCTTTACGTTCTCTGCGGTGGAATTAATTTGCATGTGTTTCTGCCACTTTATTTATAAGAATACTCAAACTTTTTGGTCCGTGGTTGAAAATAAGGTCTATGGCAGACAGGTATGGCACAAAATCACCCCATAACTGTTGGTATACAGGGTGCCGATAATCCTGGAGTTCTAAAAAAATGTTTTGTTTTTGAAAGCATTCTGCATTATAAATGGTGCGTCCGGCGGCCCCGGTATAAAAGTTGTTCGCCCCAACTACTGTACAGATGTCAATAATTCTTTCTTCCGAGGTTCCCATCGGGTTTTTTTCGATATCCGAACTCCGGTAAAGTTTTCGCTTCAACCCGAGTCCTTCCATTAGAAGTTTAATCAGCTCCACATCAATATCATATAGCCATTTCCAGGAATGTTTATAAATTTCTTCAATTTTGGGGTAAAGTAAATCAAAGTAAGTTGCCCGTGAATAATTCATTTTAATAGTATTCAAGTGTTTTCCCTTCCAGTTTTGGTTATTGTCCAGTTCCGTATATTTAATAAGTTGTGTATAGCGGCTTTTGGTTTTTACTGGAAGCGTAAGCCAGCAAGCTCCTTCCGGAGTTTTTATCCTGTTTCTTGATCGCCAGTCTCGTTTTGTGTACTGCACATTATCAAGGAACACAAAAACATCACAACGATACATCTGTTCAAAAAAACCTAACCAGGGGAAAAACCCGGGCTGCAGGATTGCCGCACGACATTGCTGCCGGGTATCGGGTGTCGGGTACTGGGTGTCGGGTTTAGATTTTGGATTTTGGATTTCGGATACTTTGTCTTCTGTCATCTGCCTGCCTTCCACTCCCAGATCCCTTACCCCGGGTCTCTGGTAAACACTGCCTCATCGTAACGCAGCATGAAAAGGTTTTCTTCATACGCTCCTATAATACTTTTTACTTTGTCACCTCTAATCAGTTTGAATAACATTTCAGGAAAATTAACGCCTGCGGCAAGAGTGAGAACAACTCCGCTTCCAAACCTATTGTTTATATCTGTAAAGAAGTAATTTCCCTGCCTGTTTTTAATGCATTGTATGTTTGCAGGACCGCAAATTTTTAAAATTTTTGCTATTTTAGCGCCCCATTTCACAAGTTCAGGGTTGTGAACGGTCTTTCCTTTTAAAACTTCACCTCCACGAACAGCTAATCTCTCACGCGGAACTACAGAAAGCGGCTCACCGGTAAAATCTGACAGGGCATCAATGGTATATTCTGTTCCTTCAATATACTTTTGAACAATGTATTCTTCATCTAATTGTAGCTCCTTAAGCTGTTCTTTTGTTTTAATCATATAGGTATTATTGGAGCCTTCTCCCGTTCTTTTTTTTAAGAAAAGAGGAAATTCAATTGGGATATCATAATTTTCCCTGTCATACAAAACTGTCTCAGGTGTTGGAATTGAGTTATTTTTACAAAACCGGTAAGTTTCCCATTTATCCAGGCAATCGTGGATTGTTTCTGCTGATGAAATGACAGGGAGAATATCCATATTTTTTAAATCAGGTCTTAAGTTTTCGAGGGCAGCAATTGCCTTATTTGATAACGGAACTATAGCGGTTATTTTCTCCTTCTTACAAAGAGCAAGAAAATGAAAATTAAAATCGGGGGAATCAAACATGGGAACGATATGAAACTGGTCGGCAAAATATATGGAAGAAGATAAAGCATCAGAATCAGCAGCAATCAAACGGATATCCAATTTTATTGATTTTCTAGCTTCTCGAAACGCTTTTATTAGAGAAGCTTTCCATGCCGGTGCTAAAAATAGAATATTCATAAACTTAAAGGCATAAAGCGGAGTGGCTCCGCAACTACAATTCGGTATGGAGAACCAAACTGGACGAACGTCTCCGCAATTCGCCCGAAGGGTTGAGGCTATGGATGGCCGAAATCAAAAGGAGCTGCCGCCCGGTGTAGTAATAAAATTTTCTTAAAAAAGAATATTTTTTATAGTGTAATAGTATGAATTCAGGCAAATGACTTTTATAAAATATCGAATATATTTCCTGTTCTCTGGCTCCTAACCCCTGAGAACTATCACAGCACCAAAGAGGCGATGTTTTCAATGTGATACGGGCTGGATAACTCCTGCGGTCCTCGGTAAATAATAAATGCGTTATCACGCGTATGCATTCCTGAGAAAATCCGTTTTCCGTAGAATGAGTTCCCTGAAGCGAGACCTTCTAAACCGAATCCTTTCAAATCAAAGCCATTATTTCCCGAGATAACCATATCCGGGCCATTTTTGGAATATTCACCTTTAAATATTTCTTCATTGAGAAATATTTTGTTGACAATTTTATTTGACATAAACTTCTCTGAAGAAAAAAAAGATATCAGGTCATTCTGAACTTTTATTTTATCGGAAATAGATATTTTACCATTTGGAAACCTGTCGCGTGAATTTATATAAATACGTCCCGGATCAATGACGAACACCGCAGAGTTCTTTGAGTCTATATCGTCGAATTTTTGGGGAAGGTGGGTTTTAAATTTTAAGAATCCTTCCCGTTCCAGTAATTTATTGACATATATTTCATAGTCTAACTTACAGAAACCATGATCTGAAAGGACTATTATGGTATCGTTGTCGGATATTTCTGAAATTAATTTACCGATTTGCTGGTCTATCCTGCAGTAATATTTTTTAAAAATTTCAGCATACGGATGTTCATCATCATCAAACACATCAAATAGAAAATGATTGATCCTGTCTGTCTCAGTAAAGACAGACATAAACAATTCCCATGATTCGCTTTCCCAAAGAAAATCTATACACTTAATACGATTTTCCAGGGTAATATCCAGGTCCTTAAAAAATAAATCCATTGACTGATGCCCGAGATCGGCATTCACATCAAATCGATATTTAATCTTTTGCAAATCTGAAATCAGAGAAGAAGGATAAACCGCTTTCCCCAGTTCCAAAGCTATAAAACCTGATATCAATACGCCATCTAACTGTTTTGCAGGATAGGTTTGGGGGACGTTAATGATAACAGCCTTTTTCCCTTCCCAGAACGGTCTTGCCTTAAGATCATTGAAATTGGGGTATCTGTATTGATATGAGCATGGTTCAATCTCGGTAAAACCGAAAATGCCGTGTTCCCCAGGGTTTTTACCGGTAATAATAGAACTCCAGGCAACAGAGGAAACGTCAGGGATGGATGATTGCATTCGGATAAACTGAGACTCTTCTATCAATTGCCGGAGGTTTGGCATCAGACCGATAGATGTATATTTTTGGATAAGAGAATAGGGAACGCCATCAAGTCCTATAATAATCAATCTCTTGTTATTTTTATCTGTATTGAATTGTCGTAATGCCATATAATAAAAACTAACATTCTTGAATTCAAAATTCAAACTATTAAAAAATTAAGATTGTAAAATACAGGGAGATAAAATAGTGACTTGGAAAATACATAAAGCGGCTAGTTGCCGCAACCAAATAGGGCTATCGCCCCATCGAATAACAAAAACTCCTAAAAATAGAGTCCTTTACAGTCTAATACATATAGCAGTAAAAACGTCATGTCTAATTTGTTCCTATATAAGATGATTAGACCTTTATTAATAATTTCAACAATAGTAATAGCCTTTTCCCTTGATCAAGTTGTTGGAAAAGAAAAGGAGTACTATGCGGCGACAAATGATAAGGGTGTTCAAGAAGTGGAAATAACCGGTGACAACTATTACTTTTCACCAGATCATATAATTGTAAAAGTAAACATTCCGGTAGAGTTTAAGATTAAAAAGAATTCTGTAGGGATTGTACCGCACAATCTAATTGTAGATGCTCTGGAAGCAGGAATTTTTATTTCTGAGTCTATAAAGATAGAGCCAAGAGTAATTCGATTCACACCCACTAAAATCGGAAAATATTCCTTTTACTGTGACAAAAGACTTCTTTTTTTTAAAAGCCACAGGGAGAAGGGAATGGAAGGCATGCTTGAAGTAATTAGATAGTAACATGAAAACTACTCAAAAAAGCGCTCATATTGCCTCAATAGCGGTTGCCACACCACCATACCTTGCAAACCAGGCGAAAGCGGACAGGTTTCTTACAAAGCATTACTCAAAAAAACTGAGTTCAAGGAGTCAGAAAATTATGCATAATATTCTTGCGCACCCCAGTATAACTCAAAGAAGTTTTGCTCTTGATGATCCTGAATGCCTTGTTAATGAAAACCCGGATAAACGTATTGCAAGATTTACTCATTGGGCTATCGAGCTATCATCTCGAGCAATTATAAAAGCTATAAAACAGGAAAATCTATCGATTAGTGATATTTCAGGTTTAGTAGTTAACACATGTACTGGATATATTTGCCCGGGGATCTCGACCTATCTAATAGAAAAACTGGGACTATCTCCTCAAGTACGAGCTTTCGACCTGGTTGGAAGTGGATGTGGCGGAGCAGTGCCGAACCTTCAGATAGCAGAATCAATGCTCAAAGAAAGCGAGGGGTTGGTAGTAAGTGTTGCGGTGGAAATCTGCAGTTGTACGTTTCAAATGGATGATGATTTAAGTTTAATAGTTTCTAATGCATTATTCGCTGACGGGGCTGCAGCGGCAGTTCTCTGGAACAAACCCAAAGGGTTCGAACTGATAGCTTCTTCCAATTATTATGCTACGGAACATCGTGAGGATATTAGATACAATCATAAGAACGGCCAATTGCATAACCAGATTTCCGTTAAATTACCCCAATTAGTTAATAAAGCGGTTGCTCAAGTGGTAAGGAATCTTTTAAAGAAACAATCCTTAAGAATAAAAGATATCGATCACTGGGCTTTGCACACAGGAGGTGACAAAATTATAAATTCCATTAAAGATGAAATAGGAATCGAAGAGAGCAAACTCCGTCCTGCTCGTAATGTTCTATTGAAACATGGAAATATGTCTTCCCCTACGGTGTGGTTTGTCATGCAGGATATTCTAAAGAATGGCGTAAAAAACGGAGATCTGTGCATCATGATAGCTTTTGGAGCCGGACTTTCGGCCCATGCTTTTCTTTTTAAAAAAAATGGATGAGCAAGAAAAAATATTTTTAAACACGGCAAAGCCGTAATCAATCAGTGCCATTTTGAACTTGTTTCAGTGTCTCATCAATTGTGCTTTTTTTTTAAGCCATGAGTTTTTTTTCTCCACCTCCACGAAGGCTTCGGGCTGAACTTTTGGACCTTGACAATATATCCTTTGAAGAGGCCAGAAAAAGCCTGAAGGATGTCCGCCGGGTTAATAAGTATCTAAGCGGTTACAGGGTTTTGCTGCGTTATGCCGGACAATTTTTGCGGGACCACAAGGAGAATCGCCCTTTTACTATTTTGGATCTCGCTACCGGCTCTGGTGATCAACCTGTGGCCTTGGCAAAGCTGGCCCGCAAGTTCAAAGTCCCCGTTAAAATTACGGCCATTGATATCAACTGTAAAATGCTAAAGTGCGCCAGAATAATTACCGATCCATTTCCGGAAATTGCCCTGGTTCAGTGCGATATTTTGTCTTTGCCTTTCTGTAGCAATAGTTTTGATATGGTGGTAAATTCCCTTTCCCTCCACCATTTCACCCGAAAAAACGCTGTGAAGATTCTCCGCGCTATGCTCTCCCTGAGTCGGTGTGGATTCATAATCAACGACCTTCACAGGAGCCGTGTAGCGTACATTTCTATTTTTTTATTGACCCGTTTATTCACAAAAAACCGTTTAACTCGCCACGATGCGCCTGTCTCTGTGATGAATGCCTTTACATCGGAGGAGATGAGAGCTTTGGCCCAAGAAGCCGGCGTGGATCAATTCAAGGTTTACAGCCATTTCCCTTACAGGATAGCTCTGGTTGTGAAAATAAATGAGGTGCACCATGGAAAGATGTGATGTTATTATCATAGGTGCTGGCCCGGCGGGAACCGCCACAGCTATCCTTCTAAAAAAAATGGGATACCAGGCGATCCTGTTGGAACAGGCTAAATTCCCACGCGATAAAGTCTGCGGCGAGTTTATCAGTCCGGCAGCGGATTCTATTTTAAACGAGCTTGGAGTTCTGGCTTCCATTGAAGCGCGATCGCCCTTACGTCTAAGGGGGGTGTTTCTTTCCTCCTATGAAAAGATCGAGATGTTTGTTGATTACCCCGAGATGCCTTACAGTCCGAGTCCTGTTACTAGCCTTTCTCTCCCCAGGCTCGTGTTCGATAATTTGATGTTGGAAAAGGTCCGCGAGGCCGGAGTAGAAATCCGGGAGCAGCATAAGGTTCTTGATTTCATATTTCAAGGCGGAGTTGTCGTTGGCGTTACAGGCTATGATGCCCGAAAAACGCCTTTTACTTTGAAAGCTCCGATTGTGGTGGATGCTGGTGGAAGAAACTGTATCTCTCTACGAAAGTTGAACCTGAAAATATCTTCAAAAGGTTCAGAGAAAACAGCCATTGCCGCTCATTGGGAAGGGGCACGGTTGCTCAAAGACTATTGTTATATGCATGTCAGCCGCCCAGGCTACACCGGTATTGCTCCGGTAAGTAAAGATTTAACCAATGTGATCCTTGTGCTTGACTCGTTCTATCTCAAAGGTAGGAGTATAGAAGATCTTTACGTTAAAACCGTCCTCAAGAACCGGCAACGAAACGATTTGCTAACTGGTGGAAGATTAACGGAGAAACCACGTGTGGTAAGCTCACTTGCCTACTCGGTAAAAAGCCCCTCTTGCGGTGGATTGGTACTGGTAGGGGATGCGATGGGTTTCATCGATCCTTTTACAGGAGAGGGTATCTACCTGTCGTTGCGCAGCGCGCAAATTGCTTCTGGCATTATTGATTTGGCATTTAAAAACTCGGATTTTTCGCAAAACCTTTTATCCCAATATGAAATCATCCGCATGAGGGAATTCCGAAAAAAGTTTATGTTAGTCAACATCCTGCAAAAGCTGATTTATAATCCACCCCTTTGTACCCGGGTAATGAGGATACTCTCCCGCAATCCTGCCCTCGCGAAACTCCTGGTGGGGGTAACAGGTGATTACATCCCTGCGGAAACGGTAGTATCAATGAAGTTTCTTTTGAAGCTTGTTTCAGGCGCCATCCTGCCGCAGGAGAAAGACCTTTCGACGCGAAGAATCCGACTGCAATCGGTTTTGCGTGATTGAGAATGGTATGGATTCGTGCGGGTTTAAAAGTCTATTTTCACTGGTTAAATTTATAAAATCAACGCTCCTCTTGCCCGGTAATTTTTTTTAAAGATTTTATGCTTTCTAAGATGCCTTCCTCGGAATGAGCTTCAAACGTTAAAACCGGCTGGACTAATATCTTTGACAAAAGCTCAAAATAGGAAGTAAATGGAAAGCTTCCTTCCCCAATGGGCAAATGACTGTCTTTTTCTCCATTATTATCATGAATGTGGGTTTCAAATAAATAAGAACCCAGCCTCTTGAACCATTCATCAAGCGGGCTTTTGGAAAACAAATTAAAATGTCCTGTATCAAAACAAAACCCGAATCGCGGGGAGGCAATGTTCTCAATTAATTTCAGCAGGGTTTCAGGGGTTTGTTCAAAAATATTTTCTACAGTAAATCTGAAATTTAAATCTTCAGTATATTGCAATATTTCTTTCCAGAATGATGAACTGTTACTTAGCCACTGGTTTAAATTATTATCATTACGCCAATGGTCAAAACCGGGGTGCACGGTTACAATACCAGGGTTTAATATTTTAGCTGTGTCCATTAGTTTAATCATCCTTTCAAGGGAAACGCGGCGAATTTTACTGTCTACGCTGCCGGGAGATAAATCCATATATGGAGCATGAAAAGTCAGCTTTATGCCTTTATCTCGAAAAGTACTTCCCCATTCCTTAAACTGGTCTGGTGAAGTGTTATCAAGATCATCAGCGCTAATGTAAAGTTCTACGTTTATGTTACTCTTTTGAATAGTATCAAAATACCGATTTAACTTTCGGAAAGGGATATGAGCATGTATCGAACAGTTTTTCAGCATAATTTTATTAAATAACATTCTTAGTTCATAAATTCAAGTCAACTGCAATCGGCTAAAGCCGACAACTTAAGAGTTCAAGGATTTAAGGATTCGAGGGTTCAAGTGATAAAATGTTCTGTCAAGCCCATTACTCCTTGAAACCTCGACCCCTTGACCCTATTACGTTGCTAAAAGTTAAACTAAAGTTTTCTCCTAAAAGTGAGGATTTTTCTCCCATTCCCCGAGTTGGACACTAAATCATTTGTTAAAATGTTTTTTATTAAATATAATGCAACGGTCTATTTTAGTTATGGAGGGAGATAATGAGTGACTGTTTATTTTGTAAAATCATTAATGGAGATATTCCGGTGACTAAGGTTTTTGAAGATGAGCTGATAATAGCCATTGAAGATATTAATCCGCAGGCGCCCACGCACCTTTTGATCATTCCTAAAAAACATATAGCGACAGCTCTTGAATTATCTTCCAAAGATCGCCAATTGATCGGGGAGATATTTTTATGCGCCAATAAACTGGCGGAAGAGAGAAAAATTGACCAATCAGGGTTCAGAATAGTGAATAATTGTCAGGAAGGTGCCGGCCAAACGGTTTTTCATATTCACTTTCACCTTTTAGGCGGAAGGCCAATGACATGGCCACCAGGGTAATGGCGATTGATCAGAATATCGAAAGGCGAAATTCGAAACAAATCCGAAATTCAAATATCAAATTTCAAAACGTAAACCACTTTTCCTTTTCCGCGATATAAATCCAATTGTTTATAATTTTGAACATTTGAATTTGTCTCGGATTTCGTGCTTCGTATTTCGAATTTATTTATAAAATATACCTGCTCAAATCTTCGTCTTCAATAATATCTGAGAGCCTTTCTTTTACATGTTCCGATGTAATATTTTGCTCTTTCTCTTTTAAATCAGGGGCGTCAAATGAAATTTCATCTACTAATTTTTCCATGATCGTATGAAGCCTTCTTGCCCCGATATTTTCAGTTCTCTCGTTGACAGTTTCAGCTATTGATGCTATTTCAGCGATTGCATTTTCGGTAAAACTAAGATTAATTCCTTCAGTTGCCATTAAAGCCACATACTGTTTTTTAAGGGCATTTTTAGGTTCTGTTAAAATTCTTACAAACTCTGATTTTCCTAACGAATCTAAATTTACGCGAATAGGAAAGCGCCCCTGCATTTCCGGTATAAGGTCTGAGGGCTTTGACGCGTGAAAAGCACCAGCAGTGATAAAGAGAATATGATCCGTTTTAACTGTTCCATACTTGGTGTTAACAGAAGAGCCTTCCACAATTGGCAGAAGGTCTCTCTGGACTCCTTCCCGGCTCACGTCCGGGCCGTGAGAACTCTCTTTTCCACAAATTTTGTCAATTTCATCTATAAAAAGGATGCCTGTTTGCTCTACTCTTTCTTTGGCTTCTTGAATGACCTTATCTATATCAATCAACTTTTGCGCTTCCTCTTCAACAAGGACTTCCATTGCGTCAGGCACCTTCATTTTTTTTCTTTTCTTTTTTTTTGGGAGTATGTTTCCAAGCATATCCTTGACGTTGATATCCATATCTTCTAATCCCGACCCTGAAATGACTTCAATCATAGGCGCCATTCTTTCTTGAATCTCAACGTCTACGGATCTATCATCCAGTTTTCCATCATTGAGATATTGCCTGAACTTTTCTCTTGTTTCATAGTAACGCAAGTGACTCTGATCTCCTGATTTTTCACCCTGGGCGGGCACTTCTTTTTTTAAACTGGGTGGAGGAGGGAGCAGCAAATCCAGAATTTTTTCCTCTGCGCTTTTTTTGGCCAATCCCCGCACAACAGTTGCTTTTTCTTCCCAGACCATATTTTTTGCTATTTCAGTCAGGTCCCGCACCATGGATTCCACATCCCGACCCACATAACCGACCTCAGTAAATTTCGATGCCTCCACTTTTACAAAAGGAGAATTGGTTAACTTTGCGAGTCTTCTTGCAATTTCCGTTTTTCCGACACCTGTTGGGCCAATCATTATAATATTTTTTGGAGCAACTTCTTCCCGCAGGTCTCCTTCCAGTTGTTGCCTGCGCCAGCGGTTTCTTAATGCAATGGCCACGGATCGCTTGGCATTTTTTTGTCCTATAATATACTTATCCAGTTCCGCAACGATTTCCCGTGGTGTTAAGTTATCCATTTTTTTCTTTTTTTCAATTTTATTTTTTGGAGTTAATTCAATAATCTGGGCCATGGTTATAATTCCTCAAAAGTTAAATTATCATTGGTGTAGACGCAAACAGATGCCGCTATCTTCATAGCTTTCTCCGCAACTTCTCTGGGTTCCATCTCAGTATTGTACAGCAATGCTTTTGCCGCTGCGATGGCGTAAGGCCCACCGGACCCTATGCCGATAATTCCATCGTCCGGTTCAATAACTTCCCCTGTACCGGAAAGGATAAAAGAATTTTCCTTATCCGCGATAGCCATAAGCGCCTCTAACCGCCTTAAGATTTTATCTGTCCTCCAGTCCTTTGCCAGTTCAACCGCTGACCTTGAAAGATTCCCCTGAAATTTTTCTAATTTTTCTTCAAATTTAGAAAAGAGGGCAAAGGCGTCTGCCACAGAACCGGCAAATCCGGCTATAATTTTTTCTTTATACATTTTCCGAACTTTCCTAGCTTTATGCTTCATTACGGTGTTTCCAAAGCTTACCTGTCCGTCTCCTGCAATAACTACCTTTTCATTGCGGCGTACCAGCAATATTGTCGTACCTTTAAACATTTTAAAACCTTTTCTTTAACCTGCAATTAGCAATTAACATTTAAAAATTTGTAATTGATCATTAATGGCTGACCATTGATAATTGATTTATCCAGTCTATCCCGTGCATCCTGTCAAATAATTTCATGACAATTAAGCTTTTGGGTGAGCTTTATCGTAAACTTCCATTAAACGATCAGTATTAATATGAGAATATTTTTGTGTGGTTGATAAAGATGAGTGACCGAGCAATTCCTGTATAACCCGTAAATCAGCACCCATTTCTAATAAATGGGTCGCAAAACTATGTCTTAATGAGTGAGGAGATACATTTTTGGAAATATTACCTTTATAAATATACTTAACCAATATATTCCTTACTCCTCGGTCAGTTATTCTTTTACAACGAAAATTTGTAAACAGGGGTGATGCTCCTGTCATAATAATCTTTTTTTTTAATTCCATATTTTTTCTTTTTTCGATAAACCTAGCTAAAATGTTTATTGTGCTTTTATTTACAGGAACAACTCTCTCTTTTTTCCCTTTTCCCTTAATCTTGATTAACCGCAAATCAAAATTGATGTCTTCAATATTTAAACTTACCAATTCTCCAACTCTGATGCCTGTGGCGTAAAATAATTCTAAAATCGATTTATCCCGCAGCCCAGGGAGATTCTTTTCATCCGGCTGTTTTAATAAATGAAATGTCTCATCTATGGTCAGGAATGAAGGGATTTTTTTGTCCTGCTTGGGAATAGTAATGCTTTTCACAATGTTTTTGTTAATAAATCCCTCGCGGCATAAAAACTTGTAAAAGGATCGCAGGACAGCTAACTTCCTTGCGACAGAACTTCTGGAGTTGTTTTTTTTATACAAAGAGCTTAAATAGCTTCTAAAAGTAAGGTTATCTATCTTTTGTAAATCAATGCTCCTATCTTTTAAACTAATTTTATTATCGATTAAAAAATTATAAAATTGACCAAGATCGCTTGAATAATTTCTTAAAGTATGGGGGGAAGCATTTTTTTCTACCTTTAGAAATTCTAAAAATTTATCTATGTGTTTTTTCAATAGATTTTTTAATAAAATTTTATTTGTGAGTATAGAGCGGTAGATATATGATGATGGCACTGCCACTTTAAACTTACATTATGACTGGGTGTTAGTCAAGAAATTTGGTTTAAGAGGTTTTTAACAAACTTCTTCTCTTTTTTTAATATGCTTAAGTATGATAAATTACATTATAAAACTAATAACAAAGAAAACAGAGGAAATATGTATTCTTCAAATATATTGAAACAAATTTTTTCTCATTCAACAGAGGAGTATCCTTTTGAATGCTGCGGGGTTGTAATGGAATCGACAGCCAGTGATGAACAAACAGTCTTCCGGTGTAAAAATATTCAAAATGAGATTCATAAAGCCGATCCGGAAAAAAATCCGCGGGATGCCCATACTGCTTATTCTATAAGTCCGGTGGATCTGCTGAAAATTCACCGAATGATGCATAAACAACACTATAGACTAAAGGCTATTTATCATTCTCATCCTGATAATAAGGCATACTTTTCAAAAGAAGATTATTCCTTTGCTGCCTTGAATGATGAGCCAACCTATCCAGGAACAGACTATATTATTGTATCGATTGCCAAGAAAAGAGTGGAAGAAACCGTTTGCTTTTCCTGGGACAGCAAATATAAAAAATTTTCTGGAAGAACAATTAGTATAACATATTGAAATAGTTGCTTTTAGCTAAGTATGTTTTTGTTTCATTTTTTTAAATATTTCTTTGCTTTAGAACAAAAGATGTGATATCACATCTTAAACGAGTGTTAAATTCAAATATTCATTCGTATTTTAGAACAAATGAATTGTGAATTTGTATTTATTTTGGGAGGAGGTGACTGATATTGGCTTTATTGATCAACGATGAATGTGTCAATTGCGGCGTCTGTGAGCCAGAATGCCCAAATGAGGCTATCAGTGAAGGAGATGATTTATATATTATCGACTGGGCAAAATGCACAGAATGCGTCGGCCATCACGAAGATCCGCAATGTATCGAAGTTTGCCCAGTTGATTGTATTCTGAAAGATCCGGAACATGAAGAAACAAAAGAAGAACTCCAGGCAAAAAAAGATGCCTTGGCAAGTAAATAAATGCTTGACAGAAAAAAAGAGTTCGTATAGAATCCAGTTTTTTTCATTATATTAATAACTTTTTTTAAGGAGGGTGAATAGCTTGAAGAAAATATTAGGATTTAGCCTGGCAACAGTATTTGCAATATCATTTTTATATGTACCTGCTGCTTTTGCTGATGCCGCAACAGGGAAAAAGATTTTTAATACTAAAACAGCAACTATGAAAGCACCGTGCAAACAATGCCATAAACCTACAGGTGACCCGGCAAAGTTCAAACCGGTTGGACCTGGACTTAAAGGTGTTGGAAAAAGACTCGGAAAGGAATATTTGCAAAAATGGCTTTCGCCAAACAACGTAGAGCTCTGGGGTGATGCGCTTGGTGCTAAAGGTAAAATCACGATCTCAAAGGTCAAAGATGAAAATTTGAAAGATCTTTTGGCTAGATACAAGGCAGCTAAAAAAGGTAAAGACATGAAAAAGAGCCAGATGGTGAAAAATTTCGCGCCAGGAAAAGGTGGTAAACCGCCTAAGATAACATTGACAGATGAAGAAAGAAACCATGTCATCGATTACCTTATGACACTTTAGTTAACAATAGGGGGATGCTTGCATCCCCCTTTTTTAATGCAATCCCAGCCCCATTTAACCGTAATATTAACTCACTCTTCTTTTTTCCTTAATCTTTTTGTTTCTTTGTGTCCAAATCAAAAGATTGTTAAAAAAACTTCTTCTAAAAAATTGAAGGTATTACCGTGTCATAGGATAAAATCCTCTGTTTCTTTCTCAACTTTTGGATTGTTTATTTTTCTCTCCTGAGATATATTATTTTACGGCTTTCTGTGCCTCCTCTATAGTTTATTAGATGATTGGTTTAGCCCTATAAGCTATAGATGGAGGCTTTTTTATTTTAAAAATATCTATGTTAGAGCATAGGTTTGAAAGTGTTTAGCGAGCGTATTCCTCACAGCTTGCTGCGGGGAGCTTCAATTATTTCTAAAGGAAAACTGATGAAACAAAAAAAATTAAGAAACATTGCCATTATTGCCCATGTGGATCATGGCAAGACAACAATCGTAGATGGGATGTTGCAGCAGGCTGGCATCTTTCGTTCTAATGAAAATGTGCAGGAAAGGGTGATGGATAACATTGATCTGGAACGAGAGCGAGGCATTACCATAATGGCTAAAAATGCTGCTGTTGATTTCAACGGTGTGAAAATAAATATTGTCGATACGCCGGGACACGCGGATTTTGGTGGTGAAGTGGAAAGAACTTTGAAAATGGTGGATGGAGTGCTTCTTTTAGTTGATTCATCCGAAGGACCTTTACCCCAAACAAGGTTTGTCCTTAAAAAAGCGCTTGAACTGAACTTGCCCCCTATTCTGGTTATTAACAAAATTGATCGCGCTGACGCGAGAATACAGGAGGTTTTGAATGAGGTCTATGATATGTTCATCGATCTCGACGCCGCTGAAAAACAGCTGGATTTCCCGGTCGTTTACACCAACGCAAAAAAAGGAATTGCAAAACTTCACCTGGAGGATCAATCGGATAACTTAAAACCTCTTTTTGATCAAATACTCCAGGCCATACCTGAACCAGGAGGGGATAAAGATGAAATTTTGCAGCTCCTGATTACCAATATTGATTACAGTGATTACGTGGGTAGAATAGCCGTGGGCAGGATTTTTTCAGGAACAGTGAAAGTCGGGGATGCGGTGGCTATGGTGAACAGCAAAGGAGATTCCATAAAAACAAGAATAACAGTCATTTATACCTTTAAGGGCCTTGAAAGAAAAGAGACTAAAGAAGCGTCTGCCGGAGATATTGTGGCCCTTGCCGGTATTGAAGGAATAAACATAGGGGATACGATTACTAACTCGGAAAAACCAAGTCCATTGCCGAGAATAATGGTGGATGAGCCTACTATATCTGTTGTCTTTTCTATTAATACATCTCCTCTTGCTGGCAAGGAAGGGAAATATATTACATCAAGAAACCTTAGAGAAAGACTCGAAAAAGAACTGCTATACAATGTGTCCATTAAAGTAGATTTCTCTGATACAGATTCGTTCAAAGTTATGGGACGGGGAGAATTGCAACTTGCAATTCTCATGGAAATGATGCGGAGAGAAGGGTATGAGCTTTCCGTATCCATGCCCGAGACCATTACAAAAGTAGTCAACAGTGTTATACACGAACCCATGGAACTGCTTGTTATTGACGTGCCGGAAGAGTATACAGGTTTTGTGACCCAGCAGATAGGGATGCGTAAAGGGAAGATGTTGAAGATGCAGAACAATGGATATGGCAGGGCAAGACTAGAAGCCAGAATCCCTTCGCGAGGATTAATAGGTTTCAGATCACAGTTTTTAACGGATACAAGGGGAACTGGCTTATTAAATCATCTGTTTGATGGATATGAACCCTGGTTGGGGCATATGTCAAAAAGAAATACAGGCGCCCTAATTGCGGACCGGGCTGGAAAAACAACTTCTTACGCGCATTTTCATTTACAGCCACGGGGGACATTATTCATAAAAGAAAACACACCGGTTTACACGGGGATGATTGTAGGAGAAAATTCAAGGACTAATGATCTGGACGTCAATATTACCAAAGAAAAAAAGCTTACCAATACCCGTGCTGCAGCAGCAGATGAAGCCCTGCAACTGGTTCCGCCAAAAATATTGAGTTTAGAGGAAGCTATAGAGTTTATCAAAGAAGATGAGCTTGTGGAAGTAACACCGCAAAACATACGACTGCGAAAAAAAATTCTCGAAGCAAACAAAAGAAAACGTTAAAATATCCTGAAAGTGTTTAGTGAGTGCAGTCCCTGTGGCAAACTGCAGGAAGCTTCAATATTTCTAACTACTAAAAAAAACATTGTAAAATATTTTTATACTTGGTATAATTCAATTGTAAGCGTGAAGTTTTATGGTTTTATGCTATGTCGATATGTTGATATTGGCATCGTGGGATAAGTAATGATTTCCCATGTGGTTTTTTTCAACGTTGATGGTCTTTATAGCAGTACCGGCTTCAAAATTTTTTCTTACGTAAGGCAGGTGAGCAGCAGATGAAGGGAACAGTTAAGTGGTTTAACTCCAACAAGGGGTATGGTTTCATTACCCCGGAATCCGGCGAGGATGTATTCGTCCACTTTTCAGCCATCCAGGCCGAAGGCTATAAAAACCTTGAAGAAGGAGAGGCAGTGGAATTTGAAGTAACCAACGGGCCCAAAGGGCCTCAGGCTTCGAATGTAACGAAAGCATAATTTCTTCGATTTTCAGAAAAGGGTCAACATCAATACTTGTTTTAGATGTTGGCCCTTTATTTTTGGAACAGTTGCAATAGGGTAGGTCAACTGAAGATTCCCAGTAGCTTGTTGCGGGGAGCTTTAAATATTAAAATTGAAAAATTGACTGCTACTGAAGTTACTGCTATGATAAATCACCATGGCAACCGCAAGGAAATATTCCATAAATAAACTTTCACCTCTTGGAAGAATCCTTAATAGATCCTTTAAAAGTATGGGGATAGACTTCAAGATTGCTCAACAAAAAGTAATTGATCAATGGCTTGAAATTGTTGGAGAACCAATAGACTCTGTTTCCAAGCCGCGTTATTTTAAATTTCGGACACTTTTTGTCAATGTATCAGACTCTATGTGGCTGCACCAACTTGCTTTTATGGAAGATCAGATAAAGGGAAAAATCAATAAGTCCATGGGAAGAAAATTAGTTCAGAAAATTTATTTTAAAATAGGAGAGTTGTCTGCAAGTAAACCAAAAAAACCGCTTAAAAAGGAAGATTCGCGCATAGACCTCTATGGTTTTACAAATAAAAATGATGAAAAAGACGCGGATGCGGCTCTGAACGCTTTAAAAGACGCTGATTTAAAAATAGCTTTAAAAAGGATAATGATTAAAGGAAAAGGCGTTGAAATGTTACGTTGCGTGCGAAAAGAGGCTGATTCTATTTGCTCATAAGAAGAAAAAAATAAAAGGCAAGTCATTTTATGAATAAAGCATTTTTTATCAAAAAGAAAATGCGCGGTGGACTCATCCTTTGGGTGATAGTCATGCCAATGTTAGCCGGCTGTGCTTCTTTGCAAACCAAAGGACAAGGCGAGACCTCTATTTCTTCTACCGGTGTTTCTGAAAAAATTCAGGAACAGAGGGCTGGCAGATTTTTATCAAATCGACTAAAATCTGACGCTTATTATTATTTTCTGCTTGCTGAGATGAAAACTGCGGAACGGCAATATAAAGAAGCACTGGAAATTTATCAAAAAGCAATTAGTTACGATCCTTCCTCCCCTTTTCTTTATAAAAGTCTGGCTGCCTCTTATGTTAGGGCAGGCAAAATGACTGAGGCGATTCAGGCATGCAAGGATGCTCTTTCCTTTGACCCGGATTACATAGAGGCAAGAATGCTACTCGGCAGGCTTTATTCGAAGATTTTTAAAAAAAATATGGCCATAGAACAATATCGAAAGGTGATTAAAGTTGACCCAAAAAAGGAATCCGCCTATATTTTGCTTGGGACAATTTATTTAGAACTCGATTTAAAAGAAAAGGCCTTGGAAACTTATGAGGCATTAACCAGTATTAATCCGTATTCATTTAAAGGTAATTATTTTCTTGGAAAAATTTATTTTGGAAATGAACTTTATATAAAAGCAGCTGAATATTTTAAAAAAGCAGTGGAAATTAACCGGCATTCATTAATTGCTCAGGAAAGCCTGGCACAGTCTTACCTTGTTATCAAAGATTATGATAGAGCAATTGAGGTCTATAGACAAATGTTTGAGGAGAATCAGGAAAACCCTCAAATTTACAACAGGCTGGGAGGAATTTATATTATGAAAAATTCTCCGGAAAAAGCCTTGGAACTATTTGATAAAGTAAGAAAGGCCAATCCTCAGAATGTCAGTATCCTTCTAAAAATAGGGTCCATTTACTACGATCAAAAAGAATATGGTAGGGCGTTTGAGTATTTTAATAAAGCGAACGATCTTAAGCCAGATAATATATTAGCTAAGTATTACCTCGGGGCAACCTTAAAAACCCAGGGAAAACATGAAGAGGCTTTGGAAGTATTGGAAAGGGCTTTAAACGCTGAACCAAAATCATTAGAAATTCGACTGCTAATGGCTGAAATTTATGAAAAAATGGGTCAGAAAGAAAAAAATTTCACTCTGTTAGAAGAAGGGGCGGAAGCAGATCCTGGAAATTCAGAACTTCACCATTATATGGGACTGCTGAAATTGCAGTCTAAGGAATATTCTGAAGCTATAATTTATTTTAAAAAAGCCATTAGTATTAATCCAAAAATTGATGTTTACCATTTTAATCTTGGCGCGGCTTATGAGCGACTAAAACAGTATGATGAGACAATAGCGGAAATGAAAAAAGTTTTGGAAATTAACCCGGACCACTCTAATGCTCATAACTTCATAGGGTACTTGTTCGCGGATTTGGATATTAACCTGAAGGAGGCAGAAGAACACTTAAACAAGGCTATGGCATTGGAACCTGAAAATGGATACTTTTTGGACAGTCTCGGTTGGATTTATTACAAAAAAGGGATGTTCAGGAAAGCCCTGGAAAAGCTTCAAAAAGCTATAAAATTAGTACCTGAAGACCCGACTATCTATCTTCATTTAGGAGAAGTTTATTTTAGTTTAAAGAATTATAAAGAAGCGGAGACAGCTTTAGAAAAATCCTTTGAGTTAAACAATAAAGCAGAAATTTCTTTGGAAGACATTGAAAAGATTCGAAAAAAATTGTTAGAAGTGAGAAAAATCATCAATGGAGCCAACGATTAATAAGAAAACTTCCATTGCTCATAGGTAATTAGATATTGGTGTTTTTGAGAGGCACACTATTACGAAAAAGGAAACCTTTTTTACCCTCCTGCTCTTTAGTTGCTTTATCGTCAATGAGATCGCTTGCACAAAGCTAATTAAAAAAGAGAGCCGATCCTCAGAATTTGACATCCCTATTGAAAATAAGATCCTTGTAGCTAAAATCTTAGCGAAAAACTCTGAAAGGTTGAAATATTTTGAAGATTTAAAGGCTCTTGCGGAAATCTCAATTCATTTTCCTCAAAAAAAAATAAAAAGGAAGAATGTTATCCTCTTACGAAACGACCCTGCAATCCGTTTCGAGGTCCTTTCAATATCAGGTAAACCTTTTCTGTACTTTACGGCTAACAGTCAGCACACAACTGTTTATTATCCTGACAGAAATACTATCTTTAAAGGAGCTTCTTCACCTCAAAATATTGCACGCATACTCGGTACTAATATAGAGTTAAATAATATTATCACCTTTCTATCAGGAAATTTTAACACCCCTCCACAGTTTCAAAAGATAGAATTATATGAAAGCAAAGATTTTTATTTAATAAAGTTTTTTTTAAAAAATAATAAAACCAGGAGTGTTTTTGTGGACAAGGAAAACTATTTTCCATCACAAATTAATTACTATAATTTAGATGAAAACGATATGATTACCATTCAATACAGTGATTATAAAAAAATTAATAATTATTCTTTGCCTTTTAAAATAAATATTAAGCGCCCTAAAAAAAAGCAGGAAATCATTATAAAATATAAAAAATTGCTGTTAAATCAAGGTGTTCCTAGTGCGTCTTTTACTATTCCCTTCTTAAGGGGTGTGAAAATATTACCATTGGAAGGACATTCATGATCAATGAGCAAAAATTAATTTTAAAATCGCCGGCAAAAATTAACCTTGGGTTAAAAATAATTAAAAAAAGAGATGATGGCTATCATGAGATCGAAACAATATTTCAGATGGTTAGCATTTTTGATACACTGACTTTTAGAAATCTTCAATCAAGAATTGTCCTAAAAACAGATCAGGATAAATTGCCTATAGACGAAACAAACCTTGTAGATAAGGCTGGGAAATTATTGCAACAGGAAACCGGGACTCAAAAAGGAGTAGAAATATTCCTTGAAAAAAAAATCCCGGTTGGCGCGGGGCTGGGTGGAGGAAGCGGCAATGCCGCGTTTACCCTGATGGGATTGAACAAATTATGGAAACTTCATTTAAAAAAAAAGGATCTGATGAAGTTAGCCATAACCCTGGGTTCCGACGTCCCTTTTTTCTTGTCAGGTTACTATGCGGCTATTGGTAAAGGACGTGGAGAAATTTTGATTCCCTTTGAAAACAGGTCTAATATTCATGTAGTTGTGGTATCGCCAAATATTTATGTCTCAACCGGTTCCATCTATAAGGAACTGAATTTGGGGTTGACATCAAACTCAAAAGATATTAACATCCTACGTGCTCTGTTGGTAAAAGGGAGAATTGCGGAGTTAGGTTCTTATTTATATAATGATTTGGAAACTGTGGTGTGCAAAAGGTATCCAGCCCTGAATGAAATTAAAAAGAAATTAATGAATTCAGGAGCAGTGGGTGCCTTGGTTTCAGGTAGCGGATCGTCAGTGTTTGGTATTTATCTTCAACAAAAAACAGCTCGAAAAGCGACAACAGAACTAATTAGTAAAGAATGGCAAGTTTTTTTGACAGAAACAATTAATTAATCAATCAATAAATTAGCTTTGGAGAGGTAATTGCCATGGAAGTTACAGAAGTAAGAGTATACCCTGTTGATGAAGAGAAATTAAAAGCTTTTGTGACCGTTACTTTCGATGACTGCTTCGTTATCAGAGATCTCAAGATTATTAACGGCAATAAGGGGCTTTTTGTAGCTATGCCCAGCAGAAAGCGAAAAGACGGAACATTTAAAGATACCGCCCACCCTATTAACAATGAAACTCGAAAAATGATCGAAGATAAAGTACTCTGTGAATATAAAACCTCGCAGGAAAGTTCACAGGAAAGTTCACAGGAAAGTTCACAGGAAAGTTCACAGGAAAGTTCACAGGAAAGTTCGCAGGAAAGTTCACAGGAAAGCTCGCAGGAAAGTTCACAGGAAAGCTCGCAGGAAAGCCCATAATCAAAGGGATCTTCAACCGGAGCTTACCTGAACGCATAATCCACAGCTAATCTTGCTCTAAATTCCTTTTTCATTTTTTTATTATGCATGTTTGTACCCTGAGCAAAAAATTTGGGGCGTCGTCAAGCGGTAAGACACGGGATTTTGATTCCCGCATTCGGAGGTTCGAATCCTCCCGCCCCAGTTAAGGTGAACAACAAATTTAATACATAACTCTTTTTAACTATGGATAAACAATTAGTATTATTTTCCGGCAGGTCGAACCTGCCTCTGTCGAAAGCAATTTGCAAATACCTTAAACTTCCGCTCGGGAAGTCTAATGTAGCTAATTTTTCCGATGGAGAAATTATAGTCAAGATTCAGGAAAATGTGCGGGGGAGAGATGTATTCATCGTTCAGTCTACCTGCCATCCAGGGAATGAAAACCTCATGGAATTATTGATTATGATCGATGCCATAAAAAGATCTTCAGCAAAAAGAATCACGGCAGTTATTCCCTATTATGGTTATGCAAGGCAGGACCGCAAAGCTGAATCGCGTGTTCCCATAACATCTAAACTCGTCGCAGATTTGATTTATTCTTCCGGAGCTAACAGGGTCTTAACCGTTGACCTTCATGCTGGCCAGATTCAGGGTTTTTTTAATATTCCTGTAGACCATCTTTATGCTATGCCGATTTTAGTCAAATATATTAAAGGTCTGAAATTAA
>CAJXCL010000026.1 GCA_913051775.1 uncultured Nitrospirota bacterium
TCTATCGGCACCTGCAAAAAGGAGAAAAACCTTTTGACGCGGCCCTCAAAGGCGGCATGGAAGTCTGGGGTGCGGTACTGGCAAGCACCCTGACGACCATGGCAGTATTCATTCCCGTATTATTTATCCGGGAAGAGGCGGGACAGTTATTCAGGGATATTGCCGTAGCTGTCAGCAGTGCGGTAGGGTTATCCCTTATTGTTTCTGTTTTTTTTATTCCCATGGCTGCGGCTCGCCTGCATAAAACAAACAGCAATAACAAAACAAACATTTTTAAAAACCTGTTCGGCATTGTTGCCCTTGCTTCGTATTTCGCGGAGAGCATAGCCGGTATCATAAGAAAAATTAATAGAAGTGTATTCCTCCGGCTAATGACAGTAGGAGGGCTAACTGTCATATCGGTTTTTCTTAGCATTAAACTCATACCGCCAATGGGATATCTCCCTGAAGGGAACCAGAACATGGTCATTGGAATACTTATTCCACCCCCCGGCTACAGCAAAGAAGAGTTTATAAAAATGGGAAAAAAGATCGAAAAAAAACTGCTGCCATATTGGAAGGCAGAACTAAACTCTCCGGAAGCAAAGAAACTTGGTGATATTCCGCCCATTAAGCACTTCTTTTATGTGGCCAGAGGGCAGAACGTCTTTATGGGTCTTATCAGTAAAAACGTTAATGTAGTCAAACCCCTTGCAGGTTTGGTTAAAAAATCAACATCCGATATTCCAGGCGTTTTTTCTTTTTCCTTCCAGAGATCCCTTTTTGAGCGTGGTCTTGCAGCCGGCAGTTCCGTGGATGTAGAAATTACTGGAATGGATATGGAAAGTATAAAACAGACGGCAGGAATGTTAATCATGGAGATTACAAAAATATTCGGTTTCCCAAGGACTGACCCGCCAAACTTTAACCTAGGAGGACAGGAAATTCAGTTTCTTCCAAAAGAAGATAAAAGCGCTGAGTTTGGGCTTAGCGTGGAAGATGTGGGCTTCATAGTGCAAACTGCAGTTGATGGGGTTGTTATAGGAGATTACTGGGATAAAGGAGATAAGATAGACTTAAAATTAATTTCCTCCGCAGAGTCTGTGAAATACCTCGAAGACCTGGACTCCATACCTGTGGCCACCCCTTCCGGTAAATTGGTTCCACTATCTTCATTTGTTGACAAAAGACGAATCGAGTCCCCCACACAGATCAACAGAATCGAAGAAAGAAAAGCGGTAAAACTGGTAGTTTCGCCGCCAAAAGATATGGAGTTAGAAACCGCTATGACGAAACTTGAGAATGACATCATCATACCGATGAGAAATAAAAATATGCTCCCTTCTAATGTGGATATTGTTCTCGCGGGAACAGCGGACAAGTTGAAGTCTACCAGGGAAGCTCTTAAATGGAATTTTATTCTCGCGTTACTGATTACATATCTGCTTATGTCTTCTCTTTTTGAATCATTCCTTTACCCCATTGTCATAATGTTCAGTGTGCCATTGGCCGCGGTGGGTGGTTTTGCCGGCTTTAATTTTGTCCATAAATATACAGGCATGCATCTTGATATTATTACCATGCTCGGATTTATTTTATTAATAGGGACGGTGGTTAATGGAGCTATTTTAATCGTGCACCAGACGCTGAACTTTATACGTCATCATGAGATGTCCTCTGAAGATGCAATTGTAGAGAGTGTAAAAACGCGTGTGCGCCCAATCTTCATGAGCATGCTCACCAGTATTGGCGGAATGGCGCCTCTTGTTTTGTTCCCGGGAGCAGGCAGTGAACTTTACCGTGGAGTGGGCAGTGTGGTTATCGGTGGATTAGCCGTATCCACCGTGTTTACACTCTTTGTCGTCCCTACCCTTTTCAGCCTGGTATTATCAGTCTGGAAAATCAAATAATATTTATTTTTTTAGCAGGATGATCAGTATTGGCTGGATTTAAAATATTGAGTAAAAGGCGCCCTTCGGCAAACGGCCGACTAAGCCCACACCGAAGGATCAGGGTAACATAATATTGTCATAGTGAGCCTGCCGAACTATATCTTGCTTATTTTGTATATCCTGTCTAGAATAAAAAAAGTGAAATTTTCTGCTGGTTCCTAGTTCAAACTGGAATAATCCGGCGTTTGCAATGAGAACGGACTGATCCAGGCGATAGTCTGAGATAAAAGCCATGCGAAATGAAGAAGAATGTGAGAGATTGAGGGATCAGTTTACTAAACGTTTTGAAAAAAACTACGTTAACTCCGTAAAAAACTCCACAATGAGTGGGAACGTATGGTAACCTTTTTATTCTTTTCCAAAGAAACATTGGGTTCATTTACGAACTACTTATATTGCAGAACCTCCTTTTAATGCTATCCGTTTAAGAACCAATGTCGTAAGGCGATATAAAAAGGTTGAGTCCGCTACTGCCATGATCTGGAAGTTACTGCAGGTTGCTGAAAAAAACTTCAGGACCTTAAAAGGATATTGGCTGTTACCTGATGTTTACAAGGGAAAACAATTTGTAAATGGAATAATAATTAAAAATAATATTCAACTTGAAAGGAAAGCTGCCTAAATGGTTTTACATACTTTTAGGGCGTGGCTCAGGGATTGGCTATTTAATCATATATGCAATGAAGACAAAAAATACGACAAATATCTAAACAATAGAGGTATAACATAGCAACGTCCAAAGAAAAAGGGATCAAGTCCATTCTTGACTGCATGTATTTAAAGCAGTAGTCAGCGATCAGGGTTCAGTTTAATATTTTATGATATTTTGAGCCTTTTCGTTATGAACTGGTACCAAGATTTCAGGGAGTAATTTATGACTTTTTTTGACATTTTATCGGCTGTATTCGCGGCAATAGTAGTCTATTACATAGTAAAAACCATGCTTAAGAAATAATAACAAAACAAAGGGTTGGGGAACTTTGAGAAGGCAAGTAATAAAATTTATTATACTGTTTATTATTATCACGCCCATTTCTTTAAAAGCCTCAACTGACTTTGATAAAATGGTGAAAATTGAAAAAGGTTTTTTTCAAGCTGGTTGCGATAAAAATGAAATTGTTCAACATAATAGAGTTGGAGTAAAAACTGTTTTTTTAGACACTTACTGGATTGATAAGTATGAAGTAACAAATTTAGAATATGAAAAGTTTGATAAAAACCATAATCGATCATTAAGATCTAACTGCGATAATTGTCCTGTTACCAGAGTCGGTTGGCTACACGGGAAAGAATATTGCGTTAGTCTGGGAAAAGATTTACCAACTGAGGCACAGTGGGAAAAGGCCGCAGGCGCAAAAAGTGGATGTGATTATGTTTGGGGAGATAAAATGTTTGAAAGTTCCAATCGTCTTGCTCACGCCGGTTATAATAAAGATGATAAAATAAACACGGCGCCGGTTGGCTCTTACCCGCCTAACCGTTTTGGTGTTTATGATATGGCAGGCAACGTTTGGGAGTGGACAAACAATTGGTTAGAAACAAGTATAAAAGATTTTCCAAAAGATGAGATTCTCTATAATCCGAAAGGCCCTGACCGGGGTATAAAAAAAATTCGTCGTGGTGGTTCCTGGAATGATAGCATTGAAGGTCTTATTGTAGCATGGCGTGATTGGTCTTTTTCTGACTCGAGATATTACGCTGATTTAGGTTTTAGATGTGTTTATAATTTACCCGACAAGTAGGCAGCTTAATGATTAGCCAAAAAGAAAAAATTCCTTAGTGTGACTATTTAATTGTGACGGAAAATTTTTTTTAGCTGTTTTCATGATGCCTTCCTTATGATTACCATTAAGTTAATTTTCCAGACATTGAAACTCCCCGTAGCAAGCTACAAGGAATGCGCTCACTAAATACTTTCTCAAAAAAATTGATACGTCTGCTTATGATTTCTGTTTTGTGGTAAACTTTTAACAATAACTGAGTAAACCTTATGAAACGCCTTTTATATTATTACATTGTAAAAACTTCATTTTTCAAGAAAATTTGTGCTAACAGCATCAGGGCGGTAGCCCTAATTGATTATCGGCCATCCATGGCCTCAATCCTTCGGGCGGCTTTCCTTCAAAAACCGTCCAATTCGGTTTTCCTTACCGAATTGTGGCTTCGGCGACTTACCGCTGTTGTTTTATTGTTTACCCTCTTTCCGGGATGCGGTGATTTTGGGAACAGTGACATGATCAAATGTAATAGCATGATCCCCACTGATCTTGATAACGTCCACGTGTCATATAAATACGGTTACGATGATTCATTTGGATCTACGAATTCCTTCTGGTATGTTCTTGAGATAAAAAACGATTCAAATATTCCTTTAGAAAATCTACGATTTAAAATCAACCATCTGTGGTGGGCGTCTTTAAAAGACCTTATGGTCAATGCCGGTTTCTTTAGAGGGTATCGATCTTTTGGAGAAACTTCCTTTCCAGCAAAAAAGAAAATACGGTTTGTTTTCAGTCCGGAAACAAAAAATAATCTTCAATTTAAAGATTTATTAGGAAATCCCATGAGCGAAGGAATAGTATTCAATGAAATTCGCCTTCATTCCAAAGAGGGTGTCGGAACATTCAGGTTCCCAGAGCCTTAAAAGACTCTAAAAAACTTTGCTATTTCATCTGGTGTGTTATAAAGATGGGGAGAGAGGCGAATTCCATCCGCTCGTAAAGATACTATAATTTTATTTTTTATAAGATGGTTTACTAATGCCCTGTCCTTTGCTTTATTGCCTGTTGTAAAAGAAATGATTGAAGACCTGTCTTGTGGCATTGTGGAGTTCAATATTCGGCCCCCCTGGCCCTTCAGCCCTTTTAGCAGCAAATCCGTGAGATGCAGATTCCATTGTTCAATCCTTTCAATCCCTATAGATCGCAACAGTCTGATCGAAGCTCTAAGGGCATGAACACCAATCAGATTTTGACTCCCCTCCTCAAATCGGCTTGCGTCCTGTTTAAGTTGAAAATTAATTTTATGATAGTTGGAAGCGTTCTTTACTGTCTTCCATCCTATTAAAACCGGGTTTAACTTTTTTATTAAAGACCTGCGGCAAAAAAATATCCCTATACCTTCCGGAGCCACAAGCCATTTATGTCCGTCCGCAGCTAAAAAATCTATTTTATTTTTTTTTACATCAATAGGGATTGCCCCCAGGCTCTGGATAGCGTCCACACAAAAAAGAATCCCTTTCTTTTGGCAGATTCTGCCTATTGCCGCGATATCATTCCGAAAGCCTGTGGCGTACTCCACTGAGCTGATAGAGATAAGTTTTGTTTTGGAAGTAACGGCCTTTGCAAAATAATCAACAAGCAGTCTCCCCTTTCTGCTACTGACAGTTATGACTTTTACACCCTGTCTCTTCAGGTTTTGCCAGGGATATACATTTGCGGGAAATTCCTGATCAGCAATGATAATTTCGTCATCGGACCGCCAGTTGATGCCACCAGCAACCAAGGATAATCCATGAGAAGTATTTTTGACAAACGCGATTTCATCAGGGGAGGAGTTTATCAAAGCCGCAGCGTCTTTCCTTGCCTTTTCAGTCTCAAGGTACCAGCATTCAAGCTTTAGATAGCCAACATCGCAAATATCCTTCGCTATAGTATTGACTATTTTCATTGCTGGCAGGCTGATAGGCGCCACGCCGGCATTGTCGAAGTATATGTATTTTTTTGTAATTGGGAAGTTTCGGCGTATTTCCTTATGTTCCGACTTACTGAAGATCATGTTTTTTACCGCAGAGTGGCCTAGAGCCACAACCAAATTGGCTACCGCCTGACCTACTTAAAAAATTGCATTAAAAAAACAACTTTTTGCAGATTAGCACTACGAAGTTTACAAAGAAAAAAAAAGGAAGGATTTATTTTAATCCAAGCACATCCATCATGTCATATAAACCCGGTTTTTTATAAGACAGCCAGAGAGCTGCTTTTACTGCACCGCGGGCAAAGTTATCCCGGTTATGGGCAACATGACTGAGCTGTACCCTCTCTCCCTTGCCGCAGAAGGTTACCGTATGGTCTCCAGCAATATCTCCACCCCGGATAACATGAATCCCGATTTCCTGATTCGACCTCTCTCCGATCATTCCTTTCCTGCCATAAACGCCGACTTTATCAATATCCCTGTTTGTTACTTTTGCGAGAATTTCAGCTATTTTTGTCGCTGTTCCGCTGGGAGCGTCTTTTTTTAACCTGTGATGCGCTTCTGTAATCTCAATATCATATCCATCGTTCAAAGCTGCTGCCGCTTCTTTAACCAGTTTGAATAAAACATTAACACCCACGCTCATGTTAGGCGCCTGAACTATCCGTATATTTTGGGAAGCTTTCTTTATCTCATTCAAATGTTCATTTGATAAACCGGTTGCACCAATTATCATATCTTTTTTATTTGACGCCGCTGCTTTAAGATTTTCCATCGTGGCTTCCGGCGTGGTGAAATCTATGATGACGTCTCCGCTGTTAATGATTTCTTCCATCTTGTCGCTGATGTTGATACTGTTATTCCCTGTTCCTGTGACATGTCCAAGGTCTTTTCCGACCAAAACAGAGCCTTTAACTTCAGTACCGCCTGAGAGGTCTATACCGCCTGTTTCAGAAATAATCTGCGCAATTCTCTTTCCCATGCGGCCACCTACGCCAGCTACTATTGCTTTAATAGACATGAGTTTCTCCTCAATAATCTAAGGGTTTAGGGTCAAGGTGCAAGGGTCATACTTGCAAAAATCCTTGTCTTTGACCCTTGACCCTTTTTCTGTTTTCTAAACATTTGCCGAATAAACACCAAATAGCCTTTCATTCTCTATACGAGAAAGGTACACTGGAATGATTTGGTTGATCAAATCATCCGAATCATCTATATGTACAGACATATAATTCCCTGTATATCCTTTTAGACATCCGGTTTCCGGATCACGGTTTTGTTCTATTAGTACATCTAGATCTTTCTTAAGAAACCTTTCTTTAAATTTTTGGGATTTTTGTCGAGCCAATTCCTTTAAAATAAAAACCCTTTGTTTCCTTACCCTGTTTGGGACCTGATCCGGCAGATCATAAGCCGCGGTATTTTTTCTGCGGGAAAAATTAAAGACATGAAGATAAGAAAAAGGAAGTTCCTTGACAACCCCCAATGCTTCCTCAAACTCTTGATCTGTTTCTCCCGGGAAACCCGCTATTAGATCAGCACCAACACCAATATCCGGTATTCTGCTTGTGATTTTGTTCATCAAATCATAAACGTATTCCATACAATAATTTCTTTTCATTGTGTGAAGTATTCTGTCTGATCCGTTTTGCAATGAAATATGCAAATGATTGCAAATCTTTGGGGACGCAGCTATCAGGTCTATAAGCTCATCGCTGATATCCATTGGTCCAAGAGAACTCAAGCGTATTCTGAAATCCCCCTCAATTTTTATCAACTCCCTTAAAAGTTCGTAAAGGCTGGATTGAGAAGATAAATCCTTTCCAAAACTACCGAGATGAATACCAGACAAAGTAATTTCCCTGAAATTATTTTCTAAAAGCCTGTTAAACTGTCGGACTACTGTCGCTGTATCCGCGCTTCTGCTTTGTCCTCTGGCTAAAGTAACAACACAAAATGTGCATTTGTAATTACAACCTGTCTGAATTTTTAAAAACGCCTTGGTCTTTCCCGCGAAATGATTCACTTCTTTCGAGCGGAAGGTAGTATCATTACTCGAATTCCCTACTATTACTTTCGGCTCTGTCTTCTCATCAAAAGACTTTCCCTGCTCATTGACATTTAAATCTCTCAGATGTTCAATAATATCCAGTTTTTCATCATTACCGAGAATAAGGTCCACTCCGTGCAAAGACTTTACAGCATTCGTGTCTAACTGTGGATAACATCCAACGACCACAACGAAGCTATCCGGGTTGGAGTCCACTGTTTTTCGTATTATTTGTCTGCATCGGTAATTGCTTTTTTCCGTAACCGAGCAGGTATTAATCACGCAAATATCCGCTCTGCTATTGAAAGGGACCGGTTGAAATCCTTCTTTTTCAAAGCAGGCTCGGACTTCAGCGCTTTCATACTGGTTGTTACGGCATCCTAAAGTTGCGATTTTAAATTTCATAACCCTTCATTATAACACAGTGAATCAATGAGGCAATTATCAATTAACTATTAACAATTTTAAACCATAAATGTAAGTGCCTAAAATTGAAAGTGTCTAAAGTGAACTAAAATTATTGTAAAAAAGCCAGGCTTTTTGTTGTTTTATTTTATGCATTTTAGATCACTTTACACTTTAGCTCATTTTTTTCTTTGTGTCTTCGAGTCTTAGTGGCTAATAAATCTATAGGTTAGTAAAAAAATTTTACTTAAAAAAAGAAGTTTTTACAGTGCAGTTAAAAGTGTTTAGCGAGCGCATTCCTTGCAGCTTTGCAACGGGGAACTTCAATTGGAAGCATCATTATAAAGATGGCGAAGCTCATTCTTGTCATTGATCATCCAGACATCCATAAAAGAATCTTTATCAAGATTTCCGACGGCCATGCAAATAAAGGCGCTTACTGATGCCAGGGGTTTTACTGAATAGGGCCAGCCGGTACCCGGCTTTGGATGGCCCTTCGCCCCGGGCGAATAACGAACATGATCCCCACAATAATATGAGTAATAAAGCTTGCCGGAGGGAAACCATTCCATGTCATCAAATGGATCGCTCTCCTTTTCTACTCCGGCATAGACGCCGTGCTCGGCGCGATAGGATTTTTGTAAAGTATAAATACTGTTGAGACTGTTCTTTACCTCGATTAATGTGTGCTCAGGCATTTTAGTCACAAGATGAGGAACAGCGTTCACTATTATCATTGTTAGTACAAAAAAAACTACAGAAACACTTATAAAAATCGTAAGAAAGGACGGTTTTTTTTTGACGTTAGCGGTTTTTCGAGATTTGTAAACATGATCTAATATCGTATTAATAGGTACGCTGAAAGCCAGCCCCGCTGCGATAATCAGCAACACAAAGCCAAAATATAAAAACATATGTTATATCTAATTAATCCTCAAGTTATATGTTCGTTTTACTCACACTAACTGATTATCAAGACTTCAAATACCTAACTATCAATCTCCAAGGCGCACTGCCCGCACCCCGCTGTTGCCGCAGGTGTGTCGTATGCCCATACCGACTTTGCCGTTGTCGAAAATGATACCGCGGGCGCAACAGGGGCCGACAGTTCTTGAAGTCCAATACCACCACGCACCGAAAGAAGCAAATATAGGGTCAAGTCGACTGGGGGCGCCACGATAATTTGAGTTCGATTTAGATCTCTCAAAAATCGTTTTTAATTCTTCAATGGTGGGCATACGCCAATCGCTATACCCTCCTGTTTTTAACTCGCTCACATAATTTTTTGATTTGTACCAATTCCGGCATTCCCCTAAGTCCGCGTAACTATCCTTTTGCGTCCACATTAATTCAGTCCGGTGGTCTGTAACCGTGCCATCACCATTGTCAACATAACGACCATCTCTAGATGTTTTACCTTTTGCCGCTTCACCGGAAAAACTTAAAGATAGGAAAAGAACCAAAATAAGCGGAATAAGTAATACGCAAGAATATTTTTTATTCATATTGCTCATCCTTATAAATATAGCACAAATTAAAGCATAAAGCGGCAAGTTGCCGCACCCACAATTCGGTAAGGAAAAACGAATTGGACGGTCTCCGATTGAAGTTTGCCTATCTGTTGATATAAACGGTCAATTAAATTATTCTCAACTCCCTTCTCTTTTTTTCTGTTTTTGAAAAACATTTCAGGAAGTTCACCTAATGCCATCTTCTTCCATTGTGTAATCTGGTTTGGATAAATCTCATGCTTCCCTGTTATCTCATTGTTTGTTTGTTGTTCCCTAATTGCTTCTACAGCTAACCGGGCTTCGAATTTAGGGCTATAGCTTTTTCGCTTCATCGTTACCCTCCTTTGTGTTAAGATTTTTACATGATTTTCCACCTTAACACGTGGTCTAAATTTTGGGGTAAATTATAGGCATACTTTATTGAGTCAGCTTCATGAAGGACTCAATAACAACGGTTGCTTGATTTTAGTTGAAAAAATCCTAGGGAACGATTCACTTTTTAACAGGATGTATATCTATCTCTATTATGAATTCAAGAAAAAGCAAGGGTACTCAGAAAATGAGTTGTTTCAGAAAAGAGAGGCACTGAAGAATGTGCTTATGCCATATAGGATTGATGAAAATATTAATCTTTTAAAAAAGTGCGGCTTTGAAACTATTGATTTTTTTTTAAATGGTATAACTTCGCAGGTTTCATCGCAGTTAAGTCTAATAAATAAATCGTTTTAACGAAGGGTAAAGGATACTGCTATGCTTAAAGTCGTCATTTTAGCGGGAGGGCGGGGAACAAGGATTAGTGAAGAATCCGTTGCCAAACCAAAGCCTATGATAGAAATCGGTGGGAAGCCTATCCTCTGGCATATTATGAAGAGTTATTCGAGCTTTGGGTTTAATGAGTTCATTATCTGTCTTGGATTCAAGGGGTATATTATAAAGGAGTACTTCGCCAATTATTACCTCCATATGAATGACGTTACCATTGATATTAAGAAAAATGATTGTAAAATTCATCAAAACTTGGCTGAACCATGGAAAGTTACTCTTATAGACACTGGTGAGGATACTATGACCGGTGGCCGGATAAAAAGGATTAAGAAGTATGTCGGGGATGAGCCGTTTATGCTTACCTACGGTGATGGTGTGTCTGACATAGATATTTCCAAACTACTTGCCTTTCACGAAGGTCATGGAAAGTATGCGACTGTCACTGCAACACAGCCACCGGGCCGTTTTGGAGCAATGGATATTGATGCAAAGGGCAAAGTCTTACGTTTTCAAGAGAAGGCTTCCGGGAATTCAGGGTGGATCAATGGTGGGTTCATGATCTTACAATCCGAAATATTTAATTACCTGGAAAAGGATCAGACGATTTTTGAAAAAGATCCTCTCGAAAACCTTGCAAAAGATAATCAACTAATTGCTTATAAGTATACAGGCTTCTGGCATCCCATGGATACTATGCGTGATAAAATATATCTTGAAAGTCTATGGATTGCTGGGAAGGCTCCGTGGAAATCATGAGGAGTTAAATTGCAGGATATTTTTAACGGGGAATATAAGGGTAAGGTTGTTTTTTTAACCGGTCACACTGGGTTCAAAGGCGCATGGATGGCATTGTGGTTGCGATTACTAGGCGCTGAAGTAGTAGGATATTCTCTCGAACCTCCAACTCAACCAAATCTATTTGACGCCACTCAAATTTCCAATGGTATTTGTCATATAATTTCAGATATTCGAGACAGCAGCTCTCTTGTTGCAGCTATGCAAAAACATAAGCCTCATTTTGTTTTTCATATGGCTGCTCAATCCCTGGTCCGTCGTTCTTACAAAATACCGAGGGAAACATATGAAACAAACGTAATGGGAACTGTTAATGTTCTGGAGGCTGTTAAAGCCACTCCATCGGTAAAGGTATGCATATTTGTTTCAAGTGACAAATGCTATGAAAACAAGGAGTGGATATATGCTTACCGGGAAAATGACCCTATGGGTGGGTATGATCCCTACAGCTCAAGCAAAGGGGCAGCGGAAATAATAACCGATTCTTACAGAAGATCTTTTTTTAATCACCAGGTAGATGGGAAAGATGTCACAAAAGTCGTATCCGCAAGAGCAGGCAATGTTTTGGGGGGAGGCGATTGGGCCGAAGATAGAATTATTCCAGACTGCATTAGGTCCCTCTCAAAAAACAAACCTATAGAATTAAGAGACCCATATGCAATAAGACCATGGCAATTTGTTTTAGAACCTCTGTCCGGATACTTGTGGCTTGGAGCGCTTCTCTCGGAGGGAAGAGTAAATGCGGAATACGCATGGAACTTTGGACCGGCGTTGTCCAATAGCCTGTGTGTCAACGATGTTGTTGAAAGAATAATTAAAGCATGGGGAAATGGTAGAAAAGATTATGTCCAAAATTCAAAAGAAAAAAATCAATGCCATGAGGCTAATACATTGAAACTTGATTGCTCAAAAGCCGCAAATTTTCTCGGGTGGAAAGCTAATTTAGAAGAGGATGAGGCCATTGACGCAGCCGTTAAATGGTATTTCGAGTATTACAATAATAAAAACTTTGACGCCAAAAAATTTTCTATTTCACAAATTGAAAATTATGTCGAGACTGCAAAAAATAAGGAAATTGTCTGGTCACATGCCGGAGAGAGTAGGAGTTGAATAAATCAGCGCTTAATTTGAAGAAAAAAATCCTTGAACTAACATCAGAATATTATCAGGTTGCTCATAGGGATAGAACTCCTTTTGTTCCGGGTAAATCAAGGATTCCATACTCCGGACGTGTTTTCAACGAAGAAGAACTTATTAATTTAGTTGATTCCTCTCTTGAGTTCTGGCTTTCTTATGGGAGGTATTCGAAAAAATTTGAAGAGAAGTTTGCGGATTTTATCGGAGTCAAGCACTTTTCCCTCGTAAACTCCGGTTCTTCAGCCAATCTTTTGGCATTCATGGTGCTCACTTCGGACAAACTGCGGGAAAGAAAAATTAACAGGAATGATGAAGTAATTACAGTTGCTGCTGCTTTCCCAACTACTATAGCGCCAATTGTTCAGTATGGTGCGGTTCCTGTTTTTGTCGATATCGAACTTGGCACTTACAATATCGATGTTAGCTTATTGGAAGAGGCGCTTACTAAACGGACAAAAGCAGTAATGCTTGCACACAACATGGGAAATCCTTTTAATGTGGACGCTGTAAAGGATTTCTGCAAAAAGAATAACCTCTGGCTTATTGAGGATAACTGTGACGCCTTAGGTTCAAAATACCGTGGACAATATACGGGAACCTTTGGGGATATTGCCACAAGCAGTTTTTATCCACCGCATCATATTACTATGGGTGAGGGAGGAGGAGTTTATACTAACAGTAGCGAATTATCACAAATTATCAACTCTCTTAGAGATTGGGGTCGCGACTGTTGGTGTTCTTCTGGAAAAGACAATACGTGTCGGAAACGTTTTGGATGGAAACTTGGTGAATTACCATCCGGGTATGACCACAAATATATTTTTTCTCATTTTGGATATAATCTCAAAGCAACAGATATGCAGGCTGCGATTGGATGTGCTCAACTTAATAAACTCCAGAAATTTTCTGATAGCCGGAGCAAGAATTTTAAATTTCTTTATGATCAGCTTAAAGAGTTTGAAGATATATTTTATTTACCTCATGCCACACCTGATACTAATCCAAGCTGGTTTGGTTTCGTGCTTACTGTTAGGGAAGACTCAGGGTTTACTCGAAAAGATATTATCGATTCCCTTGAGAAAAATAATATTCAAACTCGGATGCTGTTTGCAGGTAACTTGTTAAAACAACCATGTTTTGATTCCATGCGTGAAAAAGGAGGGGGGTTCCGTGTAGCAGGATCCTTGAATATGACTGACTACGTCATGAACAATACTTTCTGGGTAGGAGTTTATCCTGGGATGGATGAAATCCGTCTGAAGACGATAGTCGATTGCATAAAAAACTTTGTTTCAAACAATTTAAATAACAAATAAGTGAACATATTAATAACAGGTGCTACAGGATATATAGGCTCTCACTTGGTCAAACGCCTTTCCGTCCTCACAGAATACAGAGTCTATGCTTTAGTGCGGCCTACACCAGTAAAAAGTAAGTTGCAAGATATTCTTCGGGAAGATAATATTATTGAAGCTACTTCTACTTTTGACAGTCTCAACTGTGCTGTTGAGAAAGTGAAGCCTGACCTTGTAATTCATACAGCGGCTTTAACAACCGTATCGCTTCAGCCAGAACAGGTAGAATCAATTATAGATTCAAATATTTTGTACGGAACTCTTTTGCTCGAAGCGATGATAAAAAATGGGGTTTGTCGCTTTATAAATACGGGTACATTCTGGGAACATATGCACGGAGCCGATGAATACAAACCTGTCAACCTCTACGCAGCTTCTAAAAATGCATTTGGAAGTATTATTCGGTATTATGAGGATGCTCATAGTCTTTCATCCGTAACTCTAAAACTCTATGGTACCTATGGGCCGAATGACCCGAGGGGAAAAATATTTTCTCTTTTAAAGGAAAGTGTGGAATCAAAAAAACAAATTTCCATGACGCCGGGAGAGCAGCTAATGGATCTCGTGTACATTGACGATGTTGTAACGGCATATGAAAAAACAATTGAATATATTTTCAAACGCAATCACTGTCCTTCAGAAGTTTACTTCATTGGAACGGGAGAGGGGCTCAACTTGCGACAGCTTGCGGCCATATATGGTGAATGCGTAGGCAAATCACCGAATATTAAGTGGGGGGGAATCCCTTATCGTAAAAGAGAGGTTATGGATAATGTGGCGGACATCAGACCGGCAAAAGAAAAATTAGGCTGGGAACCGATATATGAACTGAAAAAAGGCATAACCAGGATGCTTCAAATAGAAAGCAGAAACTGAGCTTATTATGAAAATGATATCAGTAGTCATTCCTGTTTATAATGAACAGTATAATGTCAGTTTAGCATACACTGCCATTAGAGAAGTCTTGATGACCTTTAAAGGTCAATATGATTATGAAATTATCTTTATGGATAATCGTAGCACTGACGGAACTTTTACAAAGCTAAAAGAAATTGCTGAAAAAGATATAAAAGTAAAAGTTGTACGCTTCTCGCGTAACTTCGGATACCAAAGATCAATTTATACCGGCTTTGCTATTTCTTCTGGAGACGCCGTTATTCAATTCGACTCTGACCTTCAGGACCCTCTGGATTTAATAAAGGAATTCATCAAAAAATGGGAAGAAGGTTTTATGGTTGTTTACGGAGTCAGGAGATCACGAAAGGAAGGGAAATGGTTGGAATTTTCCCGAAAAGCTTTTTACAGATTGATTAATGCATTGTCTGAAGACGATCTTCCTCCTGATGCTGGGGATTTCAGACTGGTGGATAAAAAGGTTGTTGAACTGTTAAGACAAATTTACGATTACTCTCCTTATCTTCGGGGTACGATTGCTTCTTTTGGTTTTAACCAGCTCGGCATCCCCTATGACCGACTCGAAAGAAAGCATGGTCGAAGCAAATTTAATTTCCTAGGCTTAATAGGTTTGGCAGTTGATGGAATACTAAATCATTCCATCTCTCTTTTGCGTCTGGCTACTTTTACCGGGTTGCTCGTATTTATCATAAGCATTATCCTTATAATTGTTTATTCAGTTGGTAAACTGGTTTTTTTCCCTGAATGGAGAGCAGGTTTTACCACAACCATAGTGCTCATACTGATTTCACTGGGGCTTAATACAATTTTCCTTGGAATTATTGGAGAATATATAGGTAGAATTTATCAGCAGGTCAAAAAGTTTCCTATCGCTATAATTGATGAATCTATGAACCTTGAAAAAGATAAATTTAATTAATAAATAAAATTAATAAAACCGCGGTTTTAATTTCATCTTGCTGCTGTTTCAAACTCTAAACCTTCTTTTGTAAAAAAATGAGAATATTACTTGCAAAGCCGGTTAATCAAAAAATGAAGATTATTATCCCTTCAATGAGCCTGGGATATCTTGCTTCTATTTTGAAACAACAGAACCACGATGTTGCTTATCTTGACTGCATTAAAGAAGGGTTTGATCAAACGGATATCAAGGAATGGATGCAAAAAAACGGTCCCTTTGATGTTGTGGGCTGCACTGTTTTCAGTGGCGATGTCTATAGCGCTAATAGTATGTTTAAGACTGCTAAGAAAATATGGCCGGATTGCCATACAACAGCGGGCGGGCCACACCCATCTGCAATTCCTGCACACTTTTTAAAAAATTCACCCTTTTTAGATACTTGCTTTAAAGGTGAAGCTGAAATTGGCCTCCCTATGCTTTTGGAAGCTATCTCCCGTAATGATATGAATGCAAACCTTGATAATGTCCCGGGTCTGGTTTGGCGTAATGGAGAAGAGATAAAAAGTAATGAATTTGGCTTTATACCCGAGTTGGATGACATCCCATTTCCTGACTGGTCATTGCTGTGCCCTGAATCTTACCCGGATTCTCCACACGGCACTTTTACAAAACGAGTGCCAGTGGCGCCCATAGTCAGTACAAGAGGGTGCCCTTTCCCATGCACTTATTGTGCTGTTTCTCTTGTAAATGGTAGGAAAATGCGGGTACGGGGCATAGATAATATTCTTGATGAAATTGAATTATTATATAATCAATTTGGCATTAGAGAAATTCACTTTGAAGATGATAACTTTACATTTTCAAAAAAACGCACTATGGAATTTTGTGAAAATTTATTAAAACGTAAAATTGATATTACCTGGGCCGTGCCTAATGGTGTACGTCTCGATACATTAGATCGTGAAGCCCTTAAACTTATGGAAAAATCAGGTTGTTATTCCTTTGCCATTGGAATAGAGTCCGGTTCCCCTAAAATATTAAAGGACATGAAGAGAAAGGTAACACTTGATGTAATGGAAGATCGGATACGAATGATAGCTGAAAACACAAATATAAGAATGACCGGATACTTTATCATTAGTTATCCAACGGAGACATTAGCCGATATAAATAAGACCATAGATTTTTCTTTAAAACTTCCTATTCATAGAGCCGATTATCACAACTTTATGCCTCTCCCCGGGACTACCTCTTTTAATGAAATATTAAAAAACGGTGAGATGAAACTCGAATCTATTGATTGGGATAAAATTATTATTCTTGATACCCACTATTCTCCTAGGGGGATATCTCAGGCAAGAACTAGATTCATAGTTAAAACCAGTTTTTTGAAGTTTTATTTTCGCCCTCGAATTATTTTAGGCCTGTTGAAAGAAATTAACTCTTGGAATCAGTTTAAAACTGTCATCAAACGCGCAATTCAAACATTCTTGTATTAATAAAATCCATTTTCTATCCGATTGGTAATCGTTCAGTGCAATCATTCTGTATCGCAAGAAATAAATAGTAGTTAATGATTTTGCATAGGTATTTCTACTCGTTATACAAGTTCATAAATAGGTTTCATTTGTTAAAAGCAAAGTTATATTTTGTGATGATTTGGTTTGTCTATTAAGCCTGAAACATTATGATGGGCAATATATTGTAGTTTCTATGTTGTCGTCGAACACACTCTTTTTATTTTGAGCGCCTATCTTTTTGCATAGTTTCCAGTTTGAAGCAACGTATTTTAAAAAAGGAGATAAATCAATCAGCTCAGGGGATAAAAATCTGGAAGGAATAATTATAAGTCCCGGTTTCTCTATTTTTATTCTTTTGATGATTTTATTTTCGAGTTTTAACTGCTCCTCCAACGACCATGAGAAAGTTTTGCTGTATGGATGAAACGTTGTACCGCTGAATACATACCAATTTTCCGGGAACAAACTATTTCTATTGCTGAACAAGTAGAAAAAAGAATTATGATCTGCGACTAAAATCTTGTCTTTCTCCCCGGTATTCTCGCGGATAAAATTTGTAGTCTCGTTATAAATTTCATGAGTATACGGCTTCACTATAACATTCTTGGCATGTATTAATCCTAAAGGAAATCCATTTCTATTATACTCAGCATAATAAACAACAGGAGTATAAACAAAATATAGCATGAACAGCAAAGCAACTAACATCTGCACAAAGTATTTTAGGAATTGATTTACTTTCATTTCAATACCAAAATAGATTAAAAGCACAAACGTAGGGAATAAACTTATGTATGCGCTTGCACCGGGAAGCAATATTCTTTTGATTTCAAACACCAGCGAAAAGGCACTTAATAATAAAATACTTAAGTAAATCTTGTTTTCTTTATCCTTATATAAGTTGTAAGTGGAATATCCCGTACCGATTATAAAAAAAGATAACACCAGCCACCATCTCAGGTTGTAAGAGAGATAAAAATTTAAAATGGATTTAATTTCACCCAGGCTGCTTGCTGAAAACAAGCTTTTTGGAAATATAGGTGGAACGAAAAAAAGCTGGTTCGGATGAGGTGCATTGCCAGAAATCATTGGAAGGAACATAGATTTCATAGCCACTATAAGAGCTCCATTTAAAAAAAAATACAGACATCCTGCCAAAGGAAATGCAAGAACTCCTGATATAAAAAAAATATAAGGTTGTGGCCTTTTATTACCGCAAAACAGAAATTTATACGATAATAAAGATGTTAAAGAAAAAACTGTCAAAACACCAAGAGGAAGGGGCTGGCTAAAGAGTACTGCTCCGGATGCAAGTCCGGCATAAGCTAAATGCCTCACGTCTTCTTTGTTAACATAAGAAAGACCGCCCCACAAAGCTACCATGGTTCCCCAAAATGCAACTATATGTTCATAAGTATGCTCTCTTGAGACGAGTCCGGAAAAACCAAGCAATACGGCTACAAAAGCCCAAAATGGAGATAGAAACCTTGATGCGATTTTGTAAGCAAACATTGAGGAAACGGCGAAAAACAGAGAGACAATAAACCGTGGAATCGTAATATCGGTAAAACCAAATAGTTTGAAGAGAATTGCATTAAAATATAAGCCTAAAAAACCATAAATATATAAGAAATCTTTATAAATTACCTCGCCATTTGAAATTTTTATTATAACATCCAGGTCTCTCGCTTCTTCATAATTGACGCCGATATTTAAAAAAACCAGTCGTTTAAAAAGAATTATGCAAAATAAGGACGTCACAATTAGTGTATGTTTTTTGTCGATCATCTTTGAAAAAGTTTAGTAGTTGTTTTTTTGTTGGTTCTGATTTTAAATTATATTATTATATTATATAGAGTCAAGTTAGATTCCCGCTTTCGCGGGAACGATACTTCTGTACCTATCATTACCGGCCCTGTGCTGAACTTGTTTCAGTATTGATTTGGAATCTAAAAAGGAAATCCCTATCCGATCAAGATAATACTGAAGGGATCTAGACATGGAGAAAAAAGAAGTATATAAAATTCTTATTAATAATCGATTACACGTCTTTGGGAACAATCTTAAAACAATAGTACTTTTTGGACCCCGAGCAAGGTAAGATGCCTTCTAAATGATTATCAATTTTTAGTGTCATTTAAAATTAACATGTAGGCAAGAATGGGTAACCCTTTTCGTTTGACAATTTCTTCTATTTTTTTAACATACAAATGCAATGTTGATAGATAAGCACAAATTAATTAAGGCAAATTATGAAGCAGGGTGTATATGTAAAGGTATCAAGCTTGGTAAAATAATGGGAGCAATTAATAATGGAGCAAGAAGTTTCAAAAAAATATCTGAAATGACTGGCATAGGAAATGGTTCCTGCAAATCAAAAAGATGCGGTAAAAAAGTTAGGGAATTACTTGGATAGTAGTTTTAATGTAAAAATATGGTGTCTAATGCATCTATGCTTTCTTAAAACTTAGTCTATACATAAAAGGGGTCAAGTCCATCCTTGACTACATGTTAATTTTAAATGACGCTAATAATGGACTTGACCCCTTTTATGAAATTAATTAGAGTGGACTCCAATAAATGTACCAAGTCTCGGATATGCAAACCGCTTTGATTTTTTAATGTCTTTTTCCATTGCCTTTAAAGTACCATCAATAATATCCTCAATTGATCTTTTGCTTAAATTACAAACACAATCACAGTTTGAAACTACCGCAACTAATTCTCCTTTTGTCATAATGAATTCCTCCTACAATTGGAGAGTGATAATGCATAAAAAATAGCTCTCAAACAGACAATGATGTCAACGGGGTCAAACCTTGATTATTCAATTAAGCATCGCTAACTTGCAAGGTATAACTCAAATTACCAACCTCATTTCCCATGGAAATAAATCAATCTGAATTTGATAGGTCGCCAGTCCAAAAGTGGTGAGTGAGAGTATGATAAACGGGAATCCTGCTTGATGAGATTTAGTTATACGTGGACCGTATAATATCAACAGCATCTTCCTGAATTTTTTTCAGATGATCTTCTCCAATAAAACTTTCGGCGTATATTTTGTTTATATCTTCAGTACCGGATGGCCGGGCAGCGAACCAGCCGTTTTGAGTAACAACTTTAAGCCCACCAATAGAAGCATTATTGCCCGGGGCATGAGTAAGTTTGGCAATAATTTTTTCACCAGCCAACTTCTCCATGGTGACCTGTTCAGGCGATAATTTTGATAACGCGGTCTTTTGTTCTTTTGTCGCGGGTGTGTCAATGCGCTCGTAAACCGGGTCTCCAAATTTTTCTTTTAACTCTTTATATAACTCTCCGGGGTCACATCCCATCTTTGCCGTGATTTCGGCAGCCAGGAGGTCCATGATTATCCCATCTTTGTCAGTTGTCCAAACTGTTCCGTCTTTTCGAAGGAACGATGCACCACTGCTTTCCTCACCGCCGAATCCATAGGAACCATCAAGAAGGCCATCCACAAACCACTTAAAACCTACTGGTACTTCGCAAAGTTTTTTGCCCAGGCTATTGGCTACACGGTCAATCATTGAACTGGAAACCAGGGTTTTACCTACTGCCACATCTTTTCTCCATTGGGGTCGGTTGGAAAATAGGTACCACACGGAAACTGCAAGATAATGATTAGGATTTAAGATTCCAGCACTTTTGGTAACGATTCCGTGACGGTCGTAGTCGGGGTCATTACCAAAGGCCAGATCAAATTGATCTTTCATTTTTATTAAGCTTGCCATTGCATATGGAGAAGAGCAATCCATACGTATTTTCCCATCTTTATCCACTGTCATAAACGAAAAAGCGGGGTCAACAACAGAATTTACAATTTTTAAATCAAGCGAGTATTTTTCAGCAATCGGCTTCCAGTACGCGATTCCTGAGCCACCCATCGGATCTACCCCAATTTTCAAACCTGCCCTAGAGATAGCTTCCATATCAATAATGTTAGAAAGATCATTTATATAAGGAGCTATATAGTCATACTCACTCGTTGTATCAGCCTTTAACGCCTTTTCAAATGAAACTCGCTTAACTTTCTTATTCACTTCACTTAAGATTTCATTAGCTCTGCTCTGAATGATTTTTGTTGTGGAACTATCAGCCGGACCTCCATGAGTAGGGTTGTACTTGAAGCCTCCGTCATCCGGTGGGTTATGTGATGGAGTTATAACCACACCGTCCGCGAGTCCTGAGGTTTTGTCCTTGTTGTAATTTAAAATAGCGTGGGAAATAACAGGAGTGGGGGTAAAACCCTGGTCTTTCTGGATTTTAATCATAACATTATTTGCCGAAAAAACTTCACATGCGGTAATAAAAGCCGGTTTAGAAAGCGCATGAGTATCCATTCCTATGAATAAGGGACCCTTGATATTCCTGGACTTCCTGTATTCACAAATTGCTTGTGAAATGGCAAGGACATGCGTCTCATTAAAATTGTTTTTAAAAGAAGAACCTCTATGCCCGGAAGTACCAAAAGATACCTTCTGGTTAGGATCAGCAGTATCCGGTTTGTTTGTGTAATACGCGTTTATCAAGTGAGGAATGTTTGTAAGAATTTCTTTCGGCGCCGGCTTACCGGCAAGTTTGTGTATAGTCATATTAATATTGATAAAAGCTTTTCACCGGTTCGTACCGCGGTTATACCCTTAAAAACTGATGTTGTGAGTTTGGAAAAAGTAAAGAACGTCAATATGGTAATTGTTATCAAATTTATTTGCAATACAGCTTTTATTTATTCTAACATCGCCTCCAAGACTGAATTCCATGCCAAAGCCAGATTAGTCAGGTTATATCCTCCGCCGCCCATTGCAAGGATTCTACCTTTGCAATACTCATCGGCTATAGCACAAAGTCTTTTAGTAACAAAGGTGTGAACTTGAGGACTATATTTCAGATGTGTGATAGGATCTCCGGCAATGCAATCCGCTCCAGCCTGGAACAGAATGATTTCTGGTTTTCTATCTCGTAAAAAATCTTCCACTTCTGGCCAAATAAGTTGAAAGGCAGCGTCGTCAGAACCCGGAGCCATGGGAATATTCAACTTGCTTCCTTTAGCTTTACCTCTTCCTGTTTCATTGGCAAATCCGGTACCCGGGTAAAGGAAGCGACCATCTTCATGGATGTCAATAAAGATAAGCGCGGGGTCTTCTTCAAAAGCATAAAACACACCGTCACCATGATGGGCATCTATATCTACATAAGCGATCTTTTGCATGGAATATTTCTTTTTGAGCGTCTCAATTAAAACACCACAATCGTTAAACACGCAAAACCCTGCGGCTTGATCTCTCCTAGCATGGTGCAATCCAGCAATTGGTATGAAGATTTTTATATTTGATCCACAAAGAGCTTGCGAAATTCCATCAAGACCGGAACCTACTACAAAAGAGGCGGCTTCAAACATACCAGGAAAAGCTGGAGTGTCACCTCCATCAAGATATCCTGTGCCGGTTTTAGAGAGTTCTTTTACTCGATCAATATAGGAAATAGTATGAAAGTTAGCCAGGCCTTCTTCAGAACATAATACAGGTTCCCTGATTTTCACCCTTCTATTAAGTCCTTGCTTAACAGTTTCTCGCCAAAATGAGTGGAGACGATCAGGGCCAAAAGGATGATCTGTCCTAAAAGAATATCTCCCGAGGGATTCTCCAAAATAAAGTTCAACCTTCACAGGGCAAAGCAAAAAAATGTCTCATATCTTTTATGATTATTATCAAAAATCGATTAAGATTATAATTAAAAGAAGTCTGGTAATCAAAAAATATCTTATCCCCTGTATTATTTGTACATACCCTTAGAGTTTGTAAAAATACTTCTTTTCCTAGATTTATAATTCCCTTAAACTCTGTATTCAATATTAAAAAAATGAGTAGAGCTACCCATTAAAAATGGGTACTGCTATCTATTTACCTTTATGTCATGTTTTGCTTAGCATAGAGTAAATTAAATTAAAATAAGGAATCAGGAAACAGTTCAATCACAATGGAGGGAAAAATGACTGTTGAAACTATTAAGGCTGGTCAGTGGCTTTTCAATGCCGGTTGTGTGGCGGAATATTGTATTTATAAACTCATTACGGGTAAGGTGTCTATTTATAAAAGCGGCAAAAAGATACGCGAAGTAGAGATGAAGGAAGGGATGAAACCCATAATTTTGGGCATAACTGCTGTTCTACGGGATGACTTAACGCATCAGGCATCTGTTAAAACCGAGACCGATGTTCAGGTGAAAAGAATTTACGTGGACCAAATCAAAGGGATACTGGCAAACGAGATTCCAGATAGTTTAAAAAAGTATATTGAAACTTTGACCGAATCAATAGTAATGGGCAACGAAATTTTGTGTATGATATACAAGTTTTCAGAGACACCACGCATAAACCTGAAGATTCCTAGTGACGCAGGCTCCGAGACCCAGGAAATTTTATCTGAGCTCAAAAGACTTTACGATTTAATAACCACTGATGTAGACGCTATCATTAAAGAAAAAGTCTGATCACCACCTGCCGAAAGTTGCTGATAAAAAATACAAAAGAAAACTCAGAGAACTTATTAACTAATTCCTTTTCCCCATGCTTATTTCAGTTTTTAAAGTTAATCTTTCTAACCGACGTCGAGAAAGAAACCTCTGACCCATTTATTAGTCTTAATCAATAATATCACCTTCTGGATGACAGACTATCTCTCCGAGATAGGGAAATCAAGAATTCAGGTCAAAATCTACTCTGTTAAAATTTCAAAATACTGTAGATTGAAGTTAATATCCAGACCATACGTGCTTTTGTTCAAGCAGCTGTCAGCGAGCAGCACTTTTACCCTCCCCTTTTTACATTTGCAATTCAAGCAACCCTTTTGATATTATACATTTATGAATTCTATTAAAAAAGCTCTCGCACATGCTTGTGATAATTGCCCTTTGTGCAATTACGCCCGTAATCACCCGGAAACCACTGTAGGAAAGGTCATGGAGTGGCATGGCAAGTTCTGCCCTATGTGGAAAGGACAAAAGGAACTGGAAGAAGATAGAAAACAGAGATCAGGGGATAAAAGGCAGGAATAAAGGGTCAGAGGCAAAGGGACAGAAAGTAGTTAACAATTGTTAATTAGCAGTGAACAATTAATAGTTGGCAGTTAAAGGAATGAATGAAAATTATGGTAACAGGGGCTGCCGGTCTTTACGGCGTGCACCTGATTGATCAATTGGTAGGGAGAAAAGATGTTTCGAAAGTCATAGGTGTGGATGATTTTTCAAGAAATTTTTTTGAAAAAGACCCTTTTATAAAATCTCCTGAGTTTTCTAAAAAGTTTGAATTAATAAAAAAGAAATTCTATGACTTAACAGTGGAGGAATTTGATAAGTTAAAGTTATCATCTGTTATACATTTGGCGGCTTTTATTTCTATTCCCGAATCCATGGAAAGGCAGGATGATTATTTTCAAAATAATGAGTACGGAACATTCCGCCTGATGCAAACCCTGGTAAAAACAAAAGACTGGCCCACGATCATTTACGCTTCTTCCCCGGAAGTTTATGGAAATCCCATTTATACCCCTATGGATACTAACCACCCTATGCTGCCGAGAAGTGTTTACGCGGTAACAAAATTAGCGGCGGAAAAGCATTGCAGGGCTATGTTTGAATGGTACAAGTACCCGGTAGTGATTATCCGTAATTTTAATACTTATGGTGAGAACCAGGATATCTGGGGAAACGCGGGTGTGGTTTCTAATTTTATTGTTAAGGCTTTAAAAAATGAACCTATTATTATTCATGACAGTGGAGAGCAAACAAGGGATTTTCAATACGTAAAGGACGCTGTCAGCGCTTATACTCTGGTCGCTGTTGAGGGTAACGGAATGGCAGGAGATGTTTTTAATATCGGCACACGCAAGCAGACATCTATAAAAAATCTGGCGGAAATGATAAAAAAATTATCGGGGTCCACTTCGGACATACATTTTGAAAAAGGACGCTCCGCGGATTTAATGTCTCTTGAGGCTGATTATTCTAAAATTAATAGGAAAGCCGGCTGGGAGCCGAAGTTTGATATGGAAGAAGGTCTTAAACGTACGATTGCATGGTATAAAAAGTTTTTTTGATTTTTTGTACTGCTATACCAACTAAATGTACGAAAAAAAACCGAAAGAAATATTTAGGCGTTATTTCGAGTTTTAGCGGGCAAATGGTTTTCTCTGCGTTAAAAAATATTTTAAAGAAGGAGTTTTAAATGAAGGTTGCGATTGTTATGGGAAGTGATTCTGATTTACCGGTTATGCAGAAGGCCGCGGAGAGGTTAAAAAAGTTTGAAATTGAATTTACAATGACGGTGACTTCCGCTCACCGGTCTCCTGACAGGACACGATCACTCATTAAGGGATTCGAGAACAAGGGAATTAAAGTGATCATTGCCGGGGCAGGAGGCGCGGCTCATCTTGCGGGTGTAATAGCCGCGGAAACAATTTTACCTGTTATTGGTGTTCCCATTAATTCTTCTCCCCTGCAGGGTTTTGACGCCCTGCTTGCCACTGTCCAGATGCCGGGGGGAATACCTGTTGCCACCATGGCTGTCGGAGAAGCCGGAGCAAAAAATGCCGCTATCCTTGCCGCACAGATATTAGCTTTATCCGATAAAGAAATCAACAACCGCCTGAATGAATTAAAAAAAGAAATGGCGCTTGAGGTTGAAAAAAAGGCGGATAAAATTAAATAATTATGCGGACAATTAGCAAAAGCCTCTTTCTTCTATTCTTAATTTTACTGGCATCTTTTTCGTGGTATTACAAAAATAATTTTTGGCACCAAAAAACAGATGCTAAAGAAGTGGAAAAACCTCTACGTTTATCACCGGATATGGCTTTTATTAAGGGCGCTTGTTTCAAAATGGGAAATTTTTTTGAAAATGGGAACTCCGATGAGCATCCTGTTCATGAAGTATGTTTAGATAATTTTTTTATTGCTAAATATGAGATAACGGTTGGAGATTTTCGCAAATTTATTGAGGCAACAGCCTATGTAACAAAAATAGAGAGAGAAGGCAAAGGATACACGTTAAACAAAACCGGAGATAATTGGGAGGAAAAAGAGGGAATAGGCTGGCGGAATCCGGGGTTTAAGCAGGAGGAAAACCACCCTGTTACCATGGTTTCCTGGAACGATGCTATGACATATATTAACTGGTTAAACAAAAAAAGCGGCATGAAATACCGTCTTCCGACCGAAGCAGAGTGGGAATTTGCAGCGCGCGGTGGAGGGAAGTTTTTTGAATACTCATGGGGCAATGAATGGCCTGATGGCAATATTGCGGGAGAGGAGTTACTGAATCATTTTCCAGTATGGCCATGGCCTGTATGGGAAGATTATGATGACAGTTATGTTTTTACTTCCCCTGCAGGAAGTTTTAAGCCTAATAGTTTTAGCCTTTATGATATGACAGGCAATGTGTGGGAATGGTGCGCGGACTGGTATAAAGGAGATTATTATGATAAGAGCCCCCTCAAAAATCCGGAAGGACCTGTTGCCGGAACCCACCGTACGCGTCGGGGGGGTAGCTGGTTCAGCTCTCCCATGAGCATTCGCACAACTATTCGCGACAGTGGTACACCTCATGAAATGGACTTTTATCTTGGGTTTCGCCTTGCAAGAAGCGCTGAGGCGGAGGTAAAGAATACCGCTCAGTGAACAAGGATAATAAACTAGGCACTTTGTACCAACTGGAATATTGCCTTTTTCCAGGCAAAAATTCAGGTATCACAAAACCAATTTATATTCAATGATTTGTGGAATTTCCGAAATGTGTATGGCCGAGATCATTAAGATAGACTTTGACCATCCTGATACGGCTTTAAAAAACGCCCTTGATATATTGACTAATGGAGGAATAGTCTCATTCCCTACTGAGACTTTTTACGGGTTGGGAGTCAATGCTCTTGATGAACGAGCTGTTAACAAAATCTTTCGGGTTAAGAGAAGAGATATTAACAAACCTCTGCTGATTTTCATTGCTTCAAAAGATCAGCTTTCAGATTTAGCCAAAACTGTTAATGTAACCGCAAAGAAACTTATAGATTGTTTTTGGCCCGGTCCACTGACATTAGTTTTTGAAGCAACCTCAAAAGTGCCTAAAGTATTAACAGGAAACACCGGGAAGATAGGTGTACGGGTTTCTGGAAGCGGTTTTGTGCGGCAATTATGTGAGTTATCCGGATTCCCGATTACAGGATCCAGTGCAAATGTATCAAATAAGCCTGAACCTGCTTCTGCTGTAGAGGTAATAAAATCTCTTGGAGATAAAATAGATTTACTTCTGGATGGCGGGAAGGCAACCGAGACTCAAAGTTCAACTGTTCTTGATGTGTGCGAAACTCTTCCCAAACTGATCAGGCAAGGGATTATTGGAAAAGATGCCATAGAGAATGTTTTAGGCATACGGATTAAATAGTGCTTAGCTATCAGCCATCAGTTGTCAGCTTTTAACTATAAAAGAGAATTGATATTTTTCAGAATATTTGATATTTGTCTTACTTCTTTGTTATTCTGAAATCTGCCGTTTTAAAGGAAAATTCTTTTACTATCAACTTGCAAATGGATTACAAAGTACAACTTGATGTTTTTGAAGGTCCGCTTGATTTACTGCT
>CAJXCL010000027.1 GCA_913051775.1 uncultured Nitrospirota bacterium
ACCTTAAAGACATTATAAGGATCAGAACCGGTGATAAAGGGAAAGAAGCAATATAATGTCAGCGGCCAGGTGTCAGCTACCAGGGTATTAACTGCCCTAAAAAGAGTTTATCTTTAATTTATTTCTGGCTATGAGGAGGAAAATGCAATGAAGCATAAAAAAGTACGTTTTGTTTTATTCATTATTTTAAGTTTATTCATGTTGTCCGGTAATCTTTGGGCTGAGGAAGCTCCCAAACTTGATACTGGTGATACAGCCTGGATGTTGACTTCCACTGTCCTTGTGTTGTTCATGACAATTCCCGGTTTGTCGCTGTTTTATGCCGGGCTAGTGCGTACCAAGAATGTGTTATCGGTGATGATGCAGTGTTTTGCTATCACCTCCCTGATGACAGTCTTGTGGGTACTTTTTGGTTACAGCATTGCCTTTGGCGAAGGAGGTGCCCTCTGGGGCGGTCTGGGTAAGGCATTTCTCAAGGGTGTCGGGGTAGATAGCTTGAGCGGAACGATCCCTGAGACAGTGTTTGTGTGTTTCCAGATGACCTTTGCTATCATCACCCCTGCGCTGATTGTGGGAGCCTTTGCTGAGCGTATGAAGTTTTCCGCTGTGATGCTTTTCATGGGCTTGTGGGTTCTTATCGTCTATGCCCCTGTTTGTCACTGGGTATGGGGCGGCGGCTGGCTCGGCAGCTGGGGTGTGTTGGATTTTGCTGGTGGTACCGTGGTTCATATCAATGCCGGCGTCGCGGGCCTGGTTGCCTGTCTCGTTCTTGGAAAACGGAAAGGTTTTCCGGATACACCAATGCCGCCTAATAATATTGTTTTCACCGTGGTTGGCGCCTCAATGCTCTGGGTCGGTTGGTTCGGTTTCAATGCCGGTAGTGAAGTAGCTGCAGATGGTGTTGCTGGGATGGCTATGGCCGTTACTCAGATCGCTACTGCTGCTGCTGCTTTGGCCTGGATGTTCGCGGAATGGATGAGCCATGGCAAACCCAGTGCGTTAGGGATTGCTACAGGTGCTGTAGCAGGCCTGGTTGCAATCACACCTGCATCAGGTTCAGTCGGTCCTATGGGAGCTCTCGCCATTGGCGCTGCATCTGGCGTGGGATGCTATTTTGCCGCCACAACTATAAAGCGCGCGGCTGGTTATGACGATTCCCTGGATGCCTTTGGGGTACATGGAGTGGGTGGCGTCATCGGTGCGATTCTAACAGGTGTCTTCTCGGCTCAGTCCTTGGGAGGAAGTGGACTGGGAGATGGCAACGCGGGCATTGCCAGTCAACTGGTAGCCCAGTCTGTTGGTGTAATTGCAACAGTTATCTACTCAGGCATTGGGAGCTTTATTATTTTGAAGATAGTGGATGCTATGGTCGGTCTCAGGGTATCTGAGGAAGAAGAGATTGCCGGTCTGGACATCAGTCTGCATGACGAAAAAGGCTACAATTTCTAACCCTTTTTCCCTTTCGTTAGTAGGGAAGGGGGAATTTTTTTTCTAAAACTTTGTGTTCTTCGTATCTTTGTTGTTAGGCAGTAACTATTATTAATTTTTTTTTATTATAGGAGGGAAAATTTATTATGACACCAAAGGAGGTATTGGCATTTGCGAAAAAAAATAAGGCCGTCATGCTTGACGTCAGGTTTATGGATTTTCTTGGGTTATGGCAGCATTTTTCAGTCCCTGTTTCTGAATTAGATGAAGGGGTTTTTGAGGACGGTTATGGATTTGACGGTTCCAGTATAAGAGGCTGGCAGCCCATTCACGCCAGCGATATGCTGGTTATTCCTGACCCGGCTACAGCAGTTATGGATCCATTTACAGAGCATCCGACCCTTACCATGATCTGCAATATTGTAGACCCAATCACAAAAGAAAAATACTCAAGGGACCCTCGAAATATTTCCCAGAAAGCGGAAGCCTATTTGAAATCCACGGGGATTGCAGATACCGCTTATTTTGGTCCTGAGGCGGAGTTTTTTATTTTTGATGATATAAGATTTAACTCGGCGGAGCAGCACAGCTTTTATTACTTAGATTCCAAAGAAGGACACTGGAACACGGGCCGTGAGGAAAACCCGAACCTGGGATATAAGCCAAGGTATAAAGAAGGTTATTTCCCCTGTCCACCTTTTGATACTTTACAGGATATGCGGACAGAAATGGTTTTAGTGATGGAACAGGTAGGAATAGCAGTGGAATGCCAGCACCACGAGGTTGCAACAGCCGGTCAGGGCGAAATAGATATGAAATTTTCCCCCCTGACAAAAATGGGGGATAGCCTCATGTGGTATAAACACATAATTAAAAATGTGGCGAAAAAACATAATAAAACAGTCACATTTATGCCAAAGCCGGTCTGGAATGACAATGGGTCTGGAATGCACACCCACCAGAGTCTATGGAAAGGGGGCAAACCTCTTTTTGCCGGTAGCAAATATGGCGGTTTAAGTGATACTGCGTTATATTATATCGGTGGTGTATTAAAACATGCCTCGGCTTTATGCGCTTTTTCTAATCCCACGACTAATTCATATAAAAGATTGGTGCCGGGTTTTGAAGCGCCGGTTAACCTGGCTTATTCCAGCCGAAACAGGAGCGCCTGTGTAAGAATACCCATGTATTCTCCAAGTCCAAAAGCCAAGAGGGCAGAATTGAGATTTCCTGATCCTTCCTGTAACGGATATATGGCCTTTTCCGCTATGCTTATGGCCGGGCTGGATGGAATTGAAAATAAAATTGATCCGGGAGATCCATTGGATAAAGATATTTACGCGTTAGGACCTGAAGAATTAGCCGCTGTTCCAAAAGTTCCGGGGTCTTTAGATGAAGCGCTCAATGCCCTGGAAGAAAATCATGAATTTTTATTGAAGGGAGATGTCTTTACCCAGGATGCAATCGATATGTGGCTCGAGTATAAAAGAGAAAATGAAATTAACGCGATGGCATTAAGACCGCATCCTTTTGAATTTGAGCTTTATTATGATGTTTAATTTAGACGTTAAATGATAAAAAGTTAAAAGCCCCCTGAACGGTTAATTGTTCAGGGGGCTTTTTTCGTTCATTGGTTTTTGTGCAGGGGGAAGGCGACACCTTGTCCTTACTTAATTATCAGTCACACGACCGTCTAGACTTAGTAAAAACACTTTTGTCTGAAAAATCATAGCGGTACTCAAAAAGAGCCCCAAAACCTTCACCAATTACAAATGTGGGAGCAATGATGATGGCCTGTTGAGAGTTATTGGCTGTTCTTAATTGTGCGCCATCCTGATCGTCAAAAAAATCATACCTGACTGTAATTCTACCCCAGTTGGTGTAATCATAATGGCCCATTAAAAGGTAGCCAAACTTATTCGCATCTGTCCCGGTGGTGGAAGCCATGTCCTCATTCCCAAAATTAACTTCCAGTCGAAGAGTTAGATTGGGTATGATTGTAATAGTCCTATCAATATCGAAAATGTCATATTCTCATCAGCTATCGCTCTATCGTCTCCGGTAATGGCTGAAAAACCAAAATCTCAAAAGCAGGTGTTTCATTGTTTGCTGCTACAAATTTAAGCATGGAAGACTATTTCTGCTTTAGAATCATGCATATCCAAAATGAATTTCCTGTCTACAATAATTAACCCGTGGGTCCGGTGAAATAATTTCCTACATACAATTCAAACAGTTGAATAATATTTTTCACTGCTTATTTTTTTGGCATGAAATTTGTAATTACCCTAGAAAGCTGGTTTATTTGTGTAAATTAATATAAAGGAGTTGTATTGAAAACAATTAAAACTACACGTTTACTTATTGCAGATGATCAGAGTTTTTCAAGAGATGCTTTAAAAGACGCATTAATTGAAAAAGGTTTTGATATAGCGGGGGAAGCTGCTACCGGCAAAGAGGCAATTAAATTAAATAAAAAATTGAAGCCTGATTTAATTTTTATGGACGTAAAAATGCCGGAATTAAATGGGATTGAAGCATCTCATGAGATTAACTCTAACAATCCTGTTCCTATAATACTTTTAGCTGCAAAAGATGACCGAAGCACAATAGAACGAGCCAAGTCAGCAGGAGTGATGGCATATCTTGTTAAACCTTTTAACAAAAAAGAATTGGTTCCCAATATAGAGATTGCCATTAAACATTTTCATGAGTTTAAAAAAGTGAAAAATGAGAATTCTGATTTAAAAACAAAGCTGAATGCAAGAAAATTCATAGAAAAGGCAAAAGGAATTCTCATGGAAAAGCATAATATTAATGAACAAGAGGCATTTAGAATGATTCAAAAGACAGCTATGGATAAGCATGCATCAATGAAAGAGATTGCAGAGAGTATAATTATGACTGGTGATTTAATCTTCCCAAAACCCTGTTCAATGAAGATCAGGTAGTTGAAGAAAAGCAAAGGCGCTTTTAAACGAATCCACTTGAGTGGAGCAATAAAAGCGCTTTTTTTATTTGAAGGAGTTTTTCAATTTCCGCGTAAAAAGGTATTTATAGAATGAAAATAGCATTATTCATAATTTTAAGTTTATTTCTTGTGCCGCAAGATAGTTTTGCCGCGAGACTTCTTACATCTGAGGACGTACAGAGGAATCTCAATATAGTCTGGATTATTTTAGCGACGATCCTTATTTTTTTGATGAAAGCTGGATTTGCTATGGTGGAGATTGGATTTACCCGTTCTAAAAATGCGGTAAATGCCCTCATGAAAAATTTTGTTGATTTTGCCATAAGTGCCGTGACGTTTTGGGCAATCGGTTTTGGATTAATGTTCGGCACAACCAATGGGATTTTCGGTACAGATGGGTTCTATCTTCAGGACTACATAAAAAATCTTGATCCATGGCTTTTCGCATTTTGGATGTTCCAGGTCGTTTTTGTTTCTTCAACCGCTGCGATTGTTTCCGGGGCCATGGCCGAACGTACCCGGTTTGTTGCCAGTCTTATGTTTACTTTACTGCTGACTGCTTTTATTTATCCGATTTTTGGAAGTTGGGTTTGGGGCGGACTTTATCATGGAAGCGGCTGGTTGGAAAGATTAGGATTTATTGATTTTGCGGGTTCCACGGTGATTCATGCAATCGGCGGCTGGGCAGGACTTGCAGGAACAATCGTTCTCGGACCCAGGCTGGGAAAATTCAGTGAGAAAGGTATGATGAAACCCATACTCGGCCATAACCTCCCTCTCGCAGCTCTTGGTACTTTGATTTTGTGGTTTGGCTGGTATGGGTTTAACGCGGGAAATACATTGGAAGGTAATGAAAGAATAGGATTAATTATCATCAACACCACACTTGGTGGGGCGGCCGGAGCACTTGCTGGGATGATAACTATATGGCTTGTTGCTGGGAAACCGGATGCAGGTATGACTCTTAACGGAGCATTAGCAGGGCTGGTGGGAATTACCGCAGGTTGTGCTTACGTGTCCCCATTTTGGTCTATTGTTATTGGCGTTGTTTCAGGGAGTCTGGTTGTATTTTCAGTAAAATTTTTCGATAGGCTCAAGATTGATGATCCCGTAGGCGCAATCTCCGTGCATGGGGTTTGCGGTGTATGGGGAACTTTAGCGGTTGGTCTCTTTAAAACCGGAGAATTATTTAGTTTAAAAAATCTCAGCGTACAATTTTTAGGGTCTGCAGTAGCTTTTTTTTGGTCATTTTTTGTGGCGTATGCGTTTTTTAAATTCATCGATTATTTTGTGGGGCTTCGTGTTTCTGCTGAAGAGGAATTTCAAGGGTTGGACTATTCCGAACATGCGACAGGAGCTTACCCTGATTTTAATGTTACATCTATCAAGTAATAATTTTTTTAGATAATTTGAAGCTCCCCGCAGCAGAGCTGCTAGGAATCTTCACAATTTTATGATGATGGCAAAATTGGATGGCTTTTAAAAATCCACCCAAAGGGTTGAGGCCATGGATGGTCGAAATCAATGTAGAGTACGATTTTATTGTAAATTCACTTGCTAACCCCGCAGCAAGCTGCGAGGGATGCGCTCGCTAAACACTTTTAAATGAAAAATTTATTAAAAGAGACAATAACCCGCAAGCTCCCAACGCCTGCTATCCGGAAACAGATTGTATTAACAATCCTGGCAACGGTTTTTGTTTTGATTGTTTTTTATAGTTTTACATCAGTCTCTTATTATTATTCATCGACAAATCATTTTTGTTCGACTAAGTGCCATGAAATGGTGCAGCCCTATCAGGAATATCTTCTATCCAGTCACTATGATAGCAGAAAAGGTGTTGTAGCAGATTGCGCCGATTGCCACTTGCCGCCCGGCCTGATAGAAAAATGGTATGTAAAAACAAAACAGGGAGTTAATGACTCTCTGGTCCATATTTTCGGCGACCCGGAAAATCTGGATCATGTTGCGCTTAAAATTTCTGCCAGAAAAAATATTCATCCCGGCTCTTGCATGAAATGTCATAAAAACCTGTTCCCCTCCGACTTGCCCCGGGGAGGGTTCAAAGCGCATAAAGCGTTTAAAAATCAGGAAGCTAGTAATTGTGTGGATTGCCATGTAAATCTGGTCCATGTTTCACCCAGTTGAATGAAGATTGCGGATTTTGCAAACAATATCCGAAATCAGGAACCTCAAATCTGAAATCTTTAACTTGGAGATTTTTAAAATGAAAAACAATTGTTGTAAAAAAAGTAATTTTGAGGGAAGCCCTCTTCAATTTACAATTTTGTCTTCATTATTCCTGTTCTTATTTGCTTCCACTCTGTTTTCACAAGTGGCTTATGCTGCAAGAAAGGGAGATGAAAGAGAAATTGCAAAAAAATGCATTCTTTGCCACGAGAAAGTATCTCCGGGAATCGTGAACGACTGGGAAAAAAGTAATCATGCCCACGGGGATATTACTTGTATTGATTGCCACCGCGCTGATCCGACAGACTCAGATGCATGGAATCACGAAGGCAGTTATATTTCCACAATTGTGAGCCCCAGGGACTGCTCCAAATGTCATCCCAAAGAAGTGAAGGAGTTTGTTGACTCCAAACATTCCAGAGCCGCTACCTTTTTAAGAGCTGAGGCAGGAGACCGGGCTAAGGATAATGTACTGGCATATGAAATCGAGGGAGCTGAAGCTGCAGTTGTGGGTTGCGAGAAATGCCACGGTAATGTTGTAAAAGTCAAAAACGGAAAATTTGAGCCGGGCACCTGGCCAAACGGTGGAATTGGCAGGGTAAATCCGGATGGAAGCCGCGGGTCGTGCACTGCCTGCCACACCAGACATGTTTTTTCCGTTGCCGAGGCCAGGAAGCCGGAGACTTGCGGTACCTGCCACATGGGGCCCGATCACCCGCATATAGAAATATATCTGGAGTCAAAGCATGGGGTTATCTATTCCAGTGAAAAAGAGAAGTGGAATTTTGATATCCCTGGAAATTCCTGGGACGTTAAACATTTTCGAGCTCCTACATGCGCGACATGCCATATGTCCGGCATCGGCAAACTGGAGCCGACTCATGATGTTGGAAAGCGCCTTTCATGGGTCTTGAGATCTCCACTTTCCATTAAAACAAACGGCTGGCAGGTCAAAAGAGAAGAAATGAAAGAAGTCTGCCTTTCCTGCCATTCAGATGGATGGGTGGAGGGATATTATTTTCAACTTGACAATGCGATAGCTCTTTATAATGAAGAATATTATAAGCCGGTTAAAAAGGCGCTGGATGAACTATACGCGCTCGGCATATTAACAAAAAAATCATTTGACGAAGAAATTGAATATACCTGGTTTGAGTACTGGCACCATGAAGGAAGAAGAGCAAGGATGGGTGCAGCCATGATGGGGCCGGATTTTGCCCAGTGGCATGGTTTTTATGAATTGGCCAAACACCGTCTTAAACTTTTAAATAAAATAAAAAAAATGAAAAACAAAAAATTGAGCCATGAGGAATAACCTATGACACCGGCTCTAAGCAGTGAAGAAGCTTATAAAAATATTTTGAGAGGGTTGTGGAACAATCGCAAGGGTACTTATAAAGAATGGGAAACTCTCATTCTAGAACTCCCTCACTATAGAATGACTGAGAAAAAAGCGCGGACGTTGGAGCCAAGCGTCAAAGAATCTCTTGGAATTTATACTCCCGGTTCGTTATTCGACAAACCCGCGCTTGAAACTTCGAGAGAAAAGATCGCAAAACGGTTCCTTTTCTTTTCAATGAGTTTTATCTTTTTTTTAGCAATGCTCTGGGTTTATCAGAGAGTTGAACTGAAGGAAACTCAGACCATGCCCTCGATGTTTGATGAAACGTCTTTAAAGGTAGTAAAGCAAAGAAGTAACAAATCGTTTTTGCCCTTTGACAAGGTGGTAGATATTAAAGGAGGAAACTTCTTAATGGGAAGCAGTGATGGTGACTTCGATGAAGAACCGGTTCACAGGGTTCATTTACTTCCATTTAGGTTATCCAGATATGAGGTGACCTATATTCAATTCCAGGAATTTATTAAAGAAAATCCTTATTGGATAAAAGGAAAACCGGCAACGAGCGAAGTGGATTTGGATTACCTGAAAGACTGGGATGGATTAAACTTCCCAAAAGGGATGGACCACTTCCCTGTTGTTTATGTAAGCTGGCATGCTGCTTCAGCCTATGCTTACTGGGCTGGAAGACGGCTGCCGACAGAAGCAGAATGGGAGTATGCCGCAAGAGGCGGCTTGAAGGGAATGCACTATCCGTGGGGAAATTCATCAGAATTCTGGATCGCAAATATAAAAACAAAGGGATTTATGAATATGCCGAAACCTGTCGGAAATTATAGTATGAACGCTTTCGGAGTATTTGACATGGCAGGAAATGTTAAAGAATGGACGTCTGATGGGTATTCACTTTATAGCATATCAGAGCAAAAATATCCCCGGATGACCACAAACCGGAGGTATAAAGTTATCCGGGGCGGATCATGGAAAACCTTTGACGGGGACGCAAGAGTGTCGAAAAGGTGGCGGGAACATCCGAATTTTTGTGGGCCTGATACAGGTTTTCGCGTTGCAGCAGATATTCAAACCTGATTTTCGGGTTGGGCCAAGGGATTGGAAATATTAGGCTAGACAACAGGATGGACATGATTAAATCCTGTTTTATCTTGTTAATCCTGTCTAGATAAATAGGGTGAAAGTGTTTGCAAGCGCATTTCCCGTAGCTTGCTGCGGGGAGCTTTAACTATTAATAAAAATTCTTAATCTTTTTTTTAGGAGGAGATTACAATGAAAAAACAGGTCCAGACTTTAAATAGCGAGGAAAAGACCATAAAAGAAGACGAGGTTCAAAAAACAGAAAAAGAAAAAATTGGGAAAATGAAAGCAATCGCGCCGGTTATTCTTTTTGCCGCGGGTCTATATTTTTCATTCGGGACCAATGATGCGGAAAAATATTCTGTTGTTCAGAAATGGCCGTCGGGAAATCTGAAAGTAGTTACTACAGCAGGATTATACTGGGCAGGGCCTTTTTCAAAGATTACCGAGTTTAAAAGATCAAGTGTTGTTAAATTTTCTCATAGTGAAGAAGGCGGAGAGACTATTGACGAATCCATCTTTGTTCGATTTAAGGACAACGGAACGGCCAGGATTAGAGGTGTAGTAAAGTATCTTCTCCCCGATAATTCTGAAAAAATCCGCATGATAAAAAACGAACTGGGCAATGATGAAGTTATTTCGAAGAAGGTCCTTAGAAACTATATTAACCAGGTCCTTATTAAAACTGCTTCAAAATATACAAGCAGTGAATCTATAAGGAATCGTGCTGATTTTTTTAATGATATCAACGAGAGCTTGATAAGCGGGGAAGGGCCTGCCGGACGTTATTCTATTGGGATACTGTCATTCACTCTGAATAAAATAATATATGACCAACAGTCTCAAGCTAAATTTGACGAACAACGTCTTCTGGAACAGCAAAAAAACAACGCCAAAATTCAGGCTGAAAAATCTCAGCAGGATGCTATCACTGCAAAAGCAGAAGGAGAAAAACTTATAGCGCAGACAAAGGCAAGAGAAGAAAATCTAAAACTGGAGGCGGCGATACGGGCTGATAAAGCGGCGGAAATCGCAAGAATTAAGGCCAATCAAGAAAAAATGGTTGCGATTACAGCCGCGAAAAAGGAATTTGATGTTGAAAAACTGGAACTTGAAAAGGCAAAACTAGAAAAAGAAGTTTTGCTTCTAAGGGCCGAAGGTAAACGGGGCGCTGCTTTGAAGGAAGCGGAAGGGAGAAAGGCCTTGGCCGAGGCGGACAACTCCCTGGAACTCCGGCTCAGGACACAAAAAGAGATGATGATCGGCATGGCTCAGGCATTAAAAGATGTGAAAGTGCCCTCGGCCATAATCGGGACGTCAGGAAAATCGTCCGGGAATCCCGTTCTCGACCTGTTTTTAATGAACCAGATAAAATCGCTGACAGGTACCAACTCGACTGAAGAGACCGGCAAATAAGCGAAAGATTCTCAAAAAATATATTTGATTAAAATAAATCCGAGGATGAGAAGCAGGGTAAAGACGATAGTTAGTAAATTAAAATATTTATCTATAAAAGATTTAATTGGACTACCGAATTTGTAAATAAGGGCGGCAACGATAAAAAACCGGGCGCTTCTGCTGATAAATGAAGCGAGGAGAAATACCCAAAAATCAATTTTGAAGGCCCCGGCCGCGATGGTAAAGACCTTGTAAGGAATCGGCGTAAAGCCCGCTATTCCTACAGCCCAGGCATTGTGCTGGTTATATAACTTTCCTATATGTTCATATTTATCCATGACGCCGTAAAATCCTAAAATAGGTTTTCCGATGGTATTCATAAGTTCCATCCCTATAAGATATCCAAAGGCGCCACCCAGCACCGAGCCTGTGGAGCAAATAAGTGCGTACCTGAAAGATTTGAGAGGAATGGATATAGCTAAAGCAATCAGCAGTATATCAGGTGGAATTGGAAAAAAAGATGATTCACAAAAGGCAAGGACAAAAAGAGCCCATGCGCCGTAAGGGGTTTCCGCCCAGTGCAATACCCAGTCGTATGTTTTTCTAATTAGCTTGAAGGTCAATGGGAAATTTTGTGGTATCTACGCGTTCTTTTTGGAGCGATATTTTATTGCTATACCGCTTTACTCCTTCATACATGGAAAAGCCACAATCCTTTTTGTTTAAATAATAATCCCGTTCAAAAGTATTTCCATAAATCAATGCTTTATCTTCCTGTTCTACAATTTACAGCTTTTCCCTAATCTTAACTGGTTTGAAGGAAGAAATTTAAATAGAGTCTGCGACAGGTGTTAATGTCTTTTTGCTTACTTCGGAAGGTTTTAAATTTACCACACTCTGGCCGAAATTTCTAATGACTTTATCTTCTTCCGAAGCCTTAACTACCGGCAGGTCTTCTATTACTTTTTTTTGATGATTTGTTCAAGTTTAATCATTTGTTCAGGGTAGAGTAATAAAAGTTCATTTTCCATAAAATTAGCAAAAATCATGGCTTATAATTTTCCTCTGTGTGCTTTGCTTTACTTGATAGCTGACCCCTGACATCTTTTAGTTTTCCAGCTTTTTAACTATTAATTTCAGGCCGACAATATTTTCCACAACTACTTTCCCCCCTTTTTTTATTTTATTGCCATCCGGTGAAGATATCTCAGCAACCCAGTGTTCACCGTGCAAGAATACTTTTCCTTCCGGATTGAGGTTGGTTTCCGCAGTACCTGTTTCCCCGACCATTCCTTCCATGCCGGAAACCACTTTTTGTTTATGCGACCGGATTGCCAGGTGCACCACAAGAGCTGCCAGCGCTCCCATCAATAAGACAGTAGGAATAATCACATTTAGAGATAGGTTCATATATGGCACATCCGTATCCATAAGCATTAAAGACCCTAAAAGCATAGAAATAACACCCCCCACACTTAAAAGGCCGTAACTGACGACTTTAATTTCAGCTATAAATAAAATAATACCGAATAGAATCAAAAGTAAGCCCGCGTAATTAATCGGAAGCGTTTGAAAGGCGTAAAAAGCAAGGATCAGGCTAATAGCTCCTACCACACCGGGTAAAATGAGGCCAGGGTTCGAGAGTTCAAAATAGATCCCGGCCATTCCCATGAGCATCAGGATGTAGGCGACATTTGGGTTCGACAGCGCATCGAGTATTCGCTGCCTGAGTTTCATATCTTCGTATTTTAAACTTGCTCCCTTTAAGTCAAGTTTTACTGTACCGGATTCGGTAGTTACTTCTTTTCCATCTATAGCCATAATTAAAGCATCAAGATCATTCGCTATGAGGTCAATGACCCCAAGGTTTTTAGCTTCTGTTTCTGAAATTGAAACAGATTTTCTCACAGCGAGTTCTGCCCATACGGCATTTCGTTTTCTTTTCTCTGCAATGGACTTAATATAAGCAACGGCGTCATTTTCTACTTTTGCCATCATATGTTCATCACCTTTGCCTCCGCCCATTAAATTTACAGGGTGAGCCGCGCCGATATTCGTTCCCGGGGCCATTGCCGCGATATGGCCTGCGTAGGTAATAAAAGTCCCGGCTGAGGCAGCGCGCGAACCACCGGGAGCAACATAAACAGCAACAGGAACTTTGGAATTCAAGATTTCTTTGATTATAATTCGCATAGAAGTATCGAGTCCACCGGGAGTGTCCATTTGAATAATTACCAGTTTTTCCTTGTTATTAGTGGCTTCCTGGATTCCTTTAACCAGGTATTCGGCAGAAGCAGGGTTTATAACCCCGTTAATGGTTAGTAGTACAATGTTGTTTTGCGCGGATACGTGGACAGGAAAAAGAAATAAAAATAAAAATATGAGGGGAAGAATTATAGTTTTTTTTATTAAATGCATAATGACTTCACCGATGTTATAATGTAACACAAAATGAATAGCATTAAAAATATCAGTATAAGCTACTATTTATAAATGGTGTTGCTGAAAGCTGATTGCTGGCAGCCAAAAGCTAAAAAAATGTATGAAATAAGTATAAAGACATTATTCAGTTCTGCTCATCAGCTAATTGGATATAACGGCGTATGTGAAAACCTACATGGCCATAATTGGACGGCAGAAGTATTTGTGAGAACGGGTAAATTAGATGAAATTGGGCTGGGAATCGATTATAAAATTCTAAAGGGTCATACAGACAGCATACTGAGTAAACTTGATCATGAAAATATAAACAAAGTTGTGCCATTTGACAAAATTAATCCTTCCTCGGAAAATATTGCCAGATGGCTTTTTCAAGAATTATCCGCTGTGATAAATACGAATAACTTGAAAGTTTTTCGAGTGAATATAAAAGAAACCGAAAACTTCTCCGCTTCTTATTCTGATGAAAGTGTTTAGCGAGCACATTCCCTGTTGCTTGCGGTGGGGTTAGAAGCGCCCCCCCTTAATCACCCAACAAGAGGGGACTCAGGGGTGTCTATATTCTCCACTGAAGGTTCCCTGCGGTTTGGTTGAAGTCCAATAGCTGACCTTGTATACATTTCTTTCTTTATGGACTCTAATAATGAGCTTAAGGATAAATGGGAAGGATTATCTAATTTTTTTTGTTGACATTATCGAAAAATAGAGATAGCAAAGAATAATATTGTGCTGATAGAGGCTAAGTAACTTATTTGAATCCTTCTCAAATAAGCAGAGTCATTATCAATGATTTTTCATTTTCTTTTAGGGTTACAGGCACATCTTACCTGTAGCCCTTTTTTTATTGTGGAAAGGGTAGGGTAGCGAAAAATGTTATGGGTAAACTTGCTTAATTATTTCCAACGAAAAATATAGAAAATATTATAAAATAATGGGTTGAAAAGGATAATCGTTGGAAAAAGCGTTGCAAACTATTGAATTTAAAGTAGAATATATTTAACGGGGCAAGTGATCGAAGGTTCATATTCTCTCGCCCGATTTTTTAAATTCTAATAGATTATCGCACGAAGCATTTCCGTCTTGTGATAAGGTAGATCACGTAAGGGGTGAGCAGGGATATGAAAATGGTTCTGATCAGTCCGTATCCATGTATAATGAAACTGGAAATGGAACTGGTCAGGACGTCGGCAGCATAAAACAAGGCCAAATAGAATGACCATTTTCGAAGCGTTAAAAAGCCGTATCCGATGGCAATATGCATTATGGGTTGAGCCATCAGTACAACCTGAGCTATAACCCCGGTTGCCTGGATGCCAAAGAATTTTGGTTCGTATGCCCATCCGGTTTTTATGATGTTGTACAATTCGGCAGGCCCGCCGATGAGGAACAAAACGCCGAAGACAGTAATGTCTAGAGGTCTCTTTGGCATATCTATTCGATTTTGTAATTTGGTGCTTCTTTGGTGATGATGACGTCATGGATGTGGCTTTCTCGAAGACCCGATGCAGTAATACGAATAAACTTTCCTTTTTTTCTCAGCTCGTTGATGGTTTTACAGCCGCAATAGCCCATTCCATTTTTTAATCCGCCTAGTAATTGATGAACCGAAAAAGAGAGAGTGCCTTTATAGGGAATCCTTCCCTCCACTCCTTCAGGCACGAGCTTGGTTTCCGAGAAAAATTTTTCTTGGAAATACCGATCGCTGCTTCCTTCCAGCATAGCGCCGATAGAACCCATTCCCCGGTATTCCTTATAGCTTCTTCCCTGATAAAGAACTCTTTCTCCAGGACTTTCTTCGGTTCCCGCAAAAAGCCCTCCGACCATCACAGTGCTGGCGCCTGCCGCGATAGCTTTTGCAATATCTCCTGAATACCTTATTCCTCCATCAGCGATAATGGGAACTTTAAATTTTTCCGCTTCTCTGGCGCAGTCTGCCAACGCGGTTAATTGGGGAACTCCTACTCCGGCAACTACCCTTGTCGTGCAGATAGATCCCGGCCCAACACCCACTTTTACAGCATCGGCTCCAGCCTTGATCAACTCCTTGGTTCCTTCCTTTGTGGCAACATTGCCACCGACAATTTCTATTTTAGGAAACTTCTTTTTTAAAATTTTAACTGTATTTAAAACGCTTTCAGAATGACCATGGGCGCTATCCACAACCAGCACATCCACCCCAAATTTAATCAAGGCCTCCGCCCTTTCAATATTTTTTGAAGAAACACCAACTGCGGCCCCGACCATCAACCTCCCTAATTTGTCTTTAGAGGCTAGGGGGTATTTAATACTTTTTTCTATATCTTTTATAGTTATGAGCCCTTTAAGTAATCTGTTTTTACCTACCACTAAAAGTTTTTCTATTCTGTTTTTGTGAAGGATTTCTTTAGATTGCTCCAGGGTTGTTCCGACCGGCACTGTCACCAGGCCTGTTTTTGTCATTAAGTCAGATATTTTTTTACCGAGGCTTGTTTCAAAGCGGAGGTCTCTGTTCGTCAAGATTCCGACCAGTTTGTTGTTTTTGGTTATTGGGATTCCTGAAATTTTATATTTTTCCATCACGTCCAGAGCTTCGCTGATCTTTTGATCGGGTTGCATTGTAATTGGGTCAGAAATCATTCCGCTGACCGATCTTTTTACTTTATCGATCTCTTTCACCTGAGATTTTATAGACATATTTTTATGTATGATTCCAATTCCTCCCTCCTGAGCAAGGGCAATGGCCAATGCCGCTTCAGTGACTGTATCCATAGGCGCTGAAACAAGGGGAGTGTTCAATTTTATTTTCCGAGTGAGTTTGGTTGATATGATTACATCTCTTGGTTGGACATCGGATCGGGCAGGTTTAAGCAATACATCGTCATAAGTTAAATATTCCGGTAAATTTTTATCCAACATTTTTTAAATCCTCAAAAATTTCTTTTTAATATCTTTTAAACTAAAAACCAGAGATATAGGCCTTCCGTGAGGACACGTATATGGTAATTCTGTTTTATCCAAAGTCAGAAGCAAGTTTTGAATTTCTTCATGTTTGAGATTTTGATTGGCGCGAATAGCTCCATGGCACGCGAGAATTTTAAAAGTCTCCGTAAAAATCTGTTCAAAAGATTCTGTCTTCTCTGCCTCTGCAAGAATCTCAACAATTTCAAGAAGTAGTGCCGAAAAATCTTTTCCTTCTAAAATAGACGGGACCTCTCTTATCAGAAATATATTTTTTCCAAAACACTCGACCTCCATGCCTGTTTTATTAACGTCTTCCAAATGGTTTTCCAGCAAAACAGACTCACCGTGCGAAAGCTCCACACTAATCGGAAAGAGCAACTTCTGTTTTTCAATTTTAGATTCTTTAAATTCTTTTTCTAATTTTTCAAACAATATTCTTTCATGAGCGGTATGCTGATCGACCAGAATCATATTGGATGAATTTTCCAATACTATAAATGAATTTTCAATTTGTCCTACAGGAACGCAGTCTGAGTACCGGTGATAGTTCTGTGTGGTGGGGGAGGGCATATTAAAATCTATGTTAGCCGATGGCTTTGAATTCTGGTCTCTACAGGTAAAAAATTTAAAAAACGTCGTATCTACAAACTTTTCTTTATCTACCTGCCGCCCGGATTTTAGAGCATCATGTGCAGTTCCGGTTGTGGTGTTATTAATTTGAAAAATATCTTTATAATGCTGTTCTTTATGTTGCGAAAGAGTTTTAAAAACTGCGTGATAAATAAAATCGTGCACCAGTCGCTGATTTGCAAAACGAACCTCAGCTTTTGCAGGATGGACGTTTACGTCTACCTCAGCGGGAGAAACATCTAAAAACAAAAATAAAGTCGGATGGCGGCCTTTGGGCAATAAGGTGCGATAGGCATCATAAATTGCATGATTGACTGATTTATCCCTGACACAGCGATTGTTAACATAAAAAAATTGATTTCGTCTTCCGGAGAGACTGAAAGAAGGTCTGGAAATGTAACCTGACAATTTCATTTTATTTGCTTCCCTGGAGATGGGAATTAAATCTTTAACAAGATCTTTCCCGAAGAGGTCTCCAATCCGGATCTCCAGATCACCTGATGCCGAAGTATTAACAGCCTCTTTATCATATTTGATTAGCCTGAACTTGATACTTGGATACGCTAAAGAAATTGTATTGAATGTTTGGCTGATATAGGACATTTCGGTAATATCGCTTTTTAGGAATTTTTTCCGGGCAGGAGTATTGAAAAATATCTGGTTGACTTCCACGGACGTACCCGTGGGAGAGGCTATTTGTTTCACATCCCGGATTTTTCCCCCTTCAATAAAAATCTGTGTGCCGGTCTCGTCATCTTTGGTTTTAGAAATTATGTTGAGCCGGGCTATAGACGCGATACTGGAAAGGGCCTCTCCGCGAAACCCTAAAGTTTTAATAGTACTGAGATCATCTAATGAAGATATTTTGCTAGTTGCATGACGTTCTAAAGACAGGAGAGCGTCATCGCGAATCATCCCTATTCCGTCATCTAAAATTTTAATTACGCTCTTACCGCTATTTTTAATGGAAACCGTTATTTGTGTGGACAAAGCGTCAATAGAATTTTCCAGCAGTTCTTTAACTATGGAAGCCGGTCTTTCAATAACCTCTCCAGCCGCTATTTTATTAGTGATGTTTTCAGGTAAAATTAGAATTGCGTTTGTTTTTATCATAAAATGTATGTAATGTTTTCCTGAGACAGAAATGCGGGATAAAATGTGGGGTGAGCGACGGGATTTGAACCCGCGGCAACTGGAGCCACAATCCAGGACTCTACCAACTGAGCTACGCCCACCATACTTTATCCAACTATATTACATTAAGAAATTAAAATCAAATTATTTGCGAATGCTATTGGACTCTTAAATTATTTGATATTAAAAAACTATAAAAGTAAAAATTTTTAATTAATCCAATTTTTAGAAAGGTAGTTTGGAGCTTGGAAAAATTATGATGCGGTGGAATTGAGTAAGAAAGTTTTATTTGAGATATCTTGCGGCTAATTTGAAGACCGCAAATGACGCAATAACGCCAAGCATTGCTCCGAAGATTACGTCCAAGGGAAAGTGGACGCCAACGTATATTCTGGACAGCCCCATCAAAAAGGCGATTAATATTAAATAAAGTGCGTGTTTTCGATAAATGCAAATCAGGACTGTTGCCGCTCCAAATGCAGACTGTGTATGACCCGAGGGAAATGAGCTTTCCCTGTAAGCATAAAAAAGGTTGTGTATCCTGACTTTTCCGGACAAAATCAAAGGTTCCATTTCTTTGAGCGGACGGGGCCTGGCCACAATTTGTTTTAATATTTGAACGACCAGACCTCCCAATAAAACGGCGACAAGGAGGATTATGGAATTTCTCCTGAAATTTTTCTTATCGATTACGTATAAGTAAAAAAGTGCAACTGGTAGTATAACATGAAGATAACCGGCTAAAGTTAACCCTCCAAGGAACAAATCATTAAAACCGCTTTCAAGGCTATTATTTAGAATTAAAAAAAGATCTCTATCAAACTTTAATATTTTCTCCAGCATTTCTTCTCATGATTTTTCCCGAACGAGCTTTATTGTTTCTCCAGGCTTAAGTTGCTTTTTTAGGCTGCGATTGTTCAGAATAGCTATATCCATCGCTCTTTTTTTTTCACCTAATTGCTGTTCTGCTATGGAATCAAAAGTATCCCCCTCTTTTACACGATACAGATCAATAAATTTTTTTTTCCGGTACAGCCTTTTATCCATCACATTTCGTTTTCCACCATATTTAATCCCTGCAATATGGGAAAGATAGTTTTCTTTGAAAAGTTCAATCTTTTTATTTTTCCTGACGAGCGAATTGGCCATATCCTCTGCTCTGATGATTCTGTCTCGAGTATCTGGATGCGTAGCCTGAAAACTATGATAGGTATGACCAGATATCATTTCTTTGAATTTCAAGCCCCGGAGAAATTTGATCATTTGTATGGGGTCATAGCCGGTTTGATAAGCGTTAATAAGCCCTAAAGTGTCTGCTTCCAGTTCTGCTTCCTTCCCGTACCCCAGAAGGATTTGATTAAAAATTGACCGGCTTACCATAAGCCACTTGGCTCCTTCTTTTGGATTGGCAAGCACGCCCCCGAGAGAGAGAAGAGTAAGACCAAGGGATTTTGTTAACTGCTTCACTCCATGATGGGCAATGACATGCCCGATCTCATGTCCCAGGATGCCTGCTAATTCTGCTTCACTGTTAAGGGTGCCCAGGATTCCATGAGTAACATATACATAACCACCCGGTAAGGCAAAAGCGTTAATTTCCGAACTGTCCAGTACTTTAAAATAAAATTGGAATGTGGGTTCGTCGAGAGCATCAACCAGTTTCTGACCTACCTCATTCACATAATCCTGCAGCACTTTATCTTCATAAAGCCCGTACATTTTTATAATTCCCTCGTCAGATTTTTTACCTAAGGCAATTTCGGCATTTTCGTCAAATATTTGAATAGACTGTGCATGAGAGGGATTGCCAAGCAAAAAGAAAGATATAAATAAAAAAGAGATGATTGTACGTAAAAGCGATTTGGAGAGTATTCGAAACATCAAATTTATTCTCATAAATATAATATTGTAAACATAAAAGAAAAAACTATAAATAGCAATGTTAATAATTAACGATGCTTCTCTTTTTAATATATAGAATCCGTGTAAAAATGTTGCTAAACTTTAGTGTGGAGAAAAATTGAAATAAAAGTTGCTGTAATTAAATCTTCTCAAGACAGGGGGAAATTCGGGAATAAAGCAGTCTGAGCTTAAGTCAAACATAGTGATACAGTCTATCCGGTTAATCCAAACTGCCCTGAAATAGAAGGGATTCCTGTGTATAAATCAGTACTAGATATACCGGATGACTTGGACCGGATTACTATATATCTTCCTCCTGAACGCACCATCACTGTTCTTAACGATATAGCAAAAAAAAGAGCTAAGGAATTTTTTTTAATCCGAGCTCTGAAAATAATGCTGTAGTCAGAGAAGCTGAGAAACTAGGGTTGAACTTTTACCTTGTCTGCAGTATCGTAGATATTGGACTTGATCCAAACGAGTTATAATATTTCTTGCCGTTTAAAACCCTCTTTGTTATAGTGTTGTTCTTATGTTCGGAATAGGTTTTGTAGAAATTATTGTGATTTTGGGAATCGCCCTTATTGTTATAGGGCCTAAGAATTTGCCTGATCTGGCGAAGTCTCTCGGGAAAGGGTATGTGGAATTCATGAGAGCCTTTCGTGAAATGCAAAAAACCATTCAGGATGATGTGGACGATATCCAAAAAACGGTTGATGATGCTACTAATATAGATATAGATATAGACGACCCTCTTTCCGATGAAAGTCAAGAGAAACCAGAAGAGAAAAGCAAAAGCTTTAATCAGTCGGGTAGAGAAGGTGAAGCCAAAAAAGAATGATGCGCGTTGATTTTGACACTAAAATACCGTTCACAGAACACTTAGTAGAGTTAAGAAACCGCCTGGTTATTGTGTCATCGACCGTGGCGGTCCTTTCTGCCATTGGCTTTATAGCCAGGGGACATCTCATTAGATTTCTTGAAAGCCCCCTCCCCGAAACATTTAATAAAATGGTCTTTATCTCTCCCACAGAAGGTTTCTTTGTTGCCATGAAAGTTAGCATTTTCTCTGGAATTGTATTTTCCTTCCCTGTTATTCTTTATCATGTCTGGGCATTCGTTGCTCCCGGTTTGAAAGAAAAAGAAAGAAAATATACTATTCCGTTGGTTTTCTTAGGGACTGTATTTTTTCTTTTCGGAGTCTTTTTTGCTTATTATGCAATTTTACCGATTGGTTTAAAGTTTCTTCTCTTTTTTGGAGCCGAATACTGGACTCCAAACATAACTATTGCTAATTATCTTTCATTTTGTCTTAAGCTGATGTTAGCCTTTGGAGCGGTCTTTGAGATGCCTTTGCTCATAGCTTTTGCCTGCAAAGTAGAACTTATAAAAACAAGCCAGCTTATTTATTATAGAAAATATGCCTTTCTATCATTTTTTGTTTTAGGGGCCATGCTGACGCCGCCGGACGTTATTACCCAGGTATTTATGGCCATGCCTTTGATCATATTGTATGAAGTTGGCATTTACGCGGGAAAAGTGTTCGAGAAAAAAAAGGAAGATAAAGACGGTGAATGAGACGGACAAAAGTCCGAAGCCTGATAGCAGGGTTCGTATTATTGTATCCGGAATTGTGCAGGAAGTGTTTTTCAGGGCCAACACAAAATCAGAAGCGGACCGGTTGGGGGTTTGTGGCTGGGTTCGGAACATGATGGATGGAACAGTTGAAATCTCAGCCGAAGGGAAAAAAGATAGTATAGACCGGTTTATTCAATGGTGTCGTAAAGGACCGCCCGGGGCTGTTGTAAAAAATGTGGAAATAAACAGAGAAGAATTCAAGGGCGAATTTAAGTCTTTTAACATCGCATATTGATGGGAGCGCTTAAGGAACCAAAACCGGTAAAGTTATTTTCAGGCCTGATATTTAAAGAAAAAGAAATTCTACTTTCAGCCCGGGAAAAACTGGTTAAGGTTTTTGGGGAAATAGATTTTGAAAGTGATGTTTCTCCGTTTGATTATACCTATTACTATGAAAAGGAGATGGGAAAAGATTTAAAGCGGAAATTTATTTCTTTTTCCAAGCTGATCCCACCGAATAGCCTGCCTGATATAAAAAATAAAACAAATGAAATAGAAAAAAAACTCAACCATAAGGATACAGGAGACAGAACCGTTAACATAGACCCCGGTTATTTGTCTGAAGAAAATGTAGTGCTTGCCACCACAAAAGGCTACTCTCACCGTCCCTATCTCAACTCCGGCATTTACGCGGAAATGACGTATTACTATAAAAGGGAGTCTTACAGAGTATTTGACTGGACCTATCCTGATTTTAAACTGCCTGAGAGAATAGAGATGTTTCATCACTTGCGTAATCTCTACACTGCCCAGGTTCCGCATTCTTAGACCTTATTTATCATTTCCATACATCAGGACTATAGTAAAATAATTAAATTCAGGGGGCAAATCCACCTTTGACTACATCTCAGCTTAAGGTTTTTGTATATTTTAGCTAATGTATTGTTTTTCTTTCCTCTTAGTGATCGATTTAGCGCGATTATTCCTTTCAGCATGCTACGATAAGCTTCAATTTTCTGAATCGAATTGAAACTTCAGCAGTCTAATTGTTAATGTTAATTATCATTATCTAAATTGAAGGAAATGTTTGTTTATTAAGAGTTTAATAGATCTTTTAAATGGAAGGAGGTGTTTTTTGAAATTATAATATAAATGTTACTCAATTAAACAGACCAAAAATTATTATCATTTAGAAAGGAGAATTTTATGCTTACAGTGACACACAATGCAGCGGAGCAAATTAAGAAAGTTCAGAGTAATATGAATGCAGAGGAAAAATATTTACGTATTTCCGTAATCAATGGTGGATGCAATGGCAATCAATATAAAATGGATTTTGATACGGATTCTGAGGATGATACCAAAATCAATTCAAATGGTGTGACTATTCTTGTGGACAAGCATTCTAGCCCTTTACTCAGTGGAATGAACATAGACTACGTTGAGGGGCTTGAAGGGAGCTCATTTGTCTTTAACAATCCCAACGCAACAGGCGGGTGTGGATGCGGACAGTCCTTTAGTGCATAGGGCATTTTCCGCATGTAGTAATATGGTAGATTGTCATTTTAGAAATAGTAATGTGCCACGCACTTCCAAAGCGCGTGGCACATAAGGTTTTATATCATCTAACCAATGCTCTTTAAAGCCTTTTCCCACATCACTGCATGGCGGGCTTCATCTTCCGCTGAGATTTTAAAAAGGGCGGCAATCTCGTTTTTTCCTTCTGAAAGAGCAAGACTCGCTCCTTCTGATTTCATTTTATGCGCTCCTCGTTCGGCTTTGATCATTTTTCCCATAAATTCTTTTAGAGCTTCTTTTGTCGTCCCGTTCGCTCCGCTTCGGAAAACGTAATTCGCTCCGTGATAGGCTTCTTCATCCGCTATTTGTCTGATAATCTGCCCTGCGCAGGCAAACCCTAACTTCTCGGCGAGCAAAGCGGCGCCAATATAATGAACGACTTCCCATGCTTCACCCTGAATCTGGGCATCTATATTCTCCTGCAATGATTTTGTTGATTCTGTTGTTTCCGAGAATTTTGATTTGTCCACACCGCAAACAGGGCATGTACCCGGAGCGGAATCTCCTGTATGAACATATCCGCAAACACTACATTTCCACTTTTTCATAATTTTTGTTCCTCCTTTTTAAAAATAGTTAATAAAATAAACTGTTAATAGTTTACTGTTTAGGAATAACTATAATTTAGATATAATGCCTCTTCAAAGTTTTTTTAGTCAAGGATAAAAGCAGGGATTAGGCTTAGGGGAGCAGGATCTTAAAAAACATGAGGTCTGGTGTCTGACCCCCGTCCCCTGCAGTAAAGAAATATGAAAATAGCCTTAATAAAAAAAGATAAAAGGTCGTCGATTTGCGTTGTCCGGAACTCGAGAGTAATCGTTCTTCAACCTGCATATGATAAATTTCGCAAGCAGTTGAAATTACCACTTATATCTTCGGAGCATTTTTCAAATCCTCTTTTATTTATTCAGAATTTCGGGAGAATTAAAAAAGTGGTTTCAGCGCTTCTTTTAAAATCGGAAAGCGTAAACAATAAAAAGGCTACTTATATGCTCTCTCTTTCCCGCGCGAAATTGATGGCTCCCGTCCCCAAACCCCGTGCGATTTATTGCCTTGCCAGAAACTATTACGAACATATCCTTGAATTTAATGAAAGAGTTGTGGAACAGGATAAAATGGTTCCCCCCATATTCACTAAACCGCAAACCTGCGTCACTGGTCCGGGCGGGCCTGTTATCCTGCCGATAAATGGCCGGCAAATTGATTGGGAAGCGGAGCTTGCTGTGGTTGTCGGGAAAAGAGCAAAATATGTTTCCGTGGAAAGAGCCTTAACTCATGTATTCGGCTATACATGCATGCTGGATATTTCCGAGCGGGAATTGAAAATTTGGGATAGAACTGAAGACAGGGGCAGGGATAAGTTTTTTGACTGGCTGAATGGGAAATGGATGGATACCTTCGCGCCACAGGGCCCTTGGATTGTAACAAAAAATGAAATTGGAGATCCGCAAAGTCTCAATATTAAGCTTTCTGTCAATGGAGTTGAAAAACAAAACGCCAGCACAGAACAGATGATTTTTCCCGTTGCTCAGATTATATCTTATCTATCTCAAATTGTGACTCTTATGCCTGGAGATATTATCAGTACCGGCACACCATCTGGAGTTGGCGCGCCTCAAGGAATCTTCCTTAAGCATGGCGATTTGATCGAGATGAATATTGAGAAAATTGGTTGTTTAAAAGTTAAGGTCAGATAATTTTTTTTAATAATTGATTTATAAGCACGAAGCACACAAAAATCACGAAGGAAAAATTTTAAATACTAAGGAAAATGGAAGCATCATTTTTCCTTGACAAGGTTACTACCAGAGATTAAGGTATAAAAAATTTTTTAGGCACGTAGCTCAGGGGTAGAGCACTTGCTTGACGTGCAAGGGGTCGGCGGTTCGAAACCGCCCGTGCCTATTTTAAATTCAATTACTTAGCTGATTTTGGTTTGTTCATTTTTTGCGATTGTGTCCAAATTGTGTCCAGAGTTTAAGACTTTTATTGCTGAGCGTAGTCGCGATGGACATAAATGTGCATACCTTTGTGTGGTTGAAATCTTTCGATGTCCTGCTAACGCCGCGACGGTGTATAGGTCAACCCCCCTTTGTACAAGCTGAGAAGCAAATGTGTGCCTGAGGTTATGAACAGTTATGCACTGAATACAACATTTTCGATATCCGATCGAGTTTCATGAATGCATTGAGCCAACTTGCCACTTTTTAACCTATAACATTTATAACCAATATTTTCTAATTTTTTGATAAACTCTTTTGATGTGCATTTACTTACCTTTTGCAACTGCTCTCTATGAACTTCTGATAAGATGGTGGGGTGATGCTTTTTTAACAAATTAATTGCCCCATCGATAACGAAAGGTTCAGCCCCTTCAACATCCATTTTAATAAAATCAATCTTTTTATCCTGAAACATTTCATCAATTGTAATTACTTCTACTTCTTTTCTTTCGTGATAGATGGGAATAGATGCGTTTTTTTCCACCAAATGAGTTCCTCCTCGGTTTGGAGTTAAGTTAAAATCAACTTGAATCACGTTTTTTGGAGAGTCTTTTGATCCAACACAGGCAGTATAGACATAAATATTTTTGAAACCGTTTTCATTTGCTGACATTTTTATCATATTTGCAAATTTCTCTATTGGCTCAAAAGCAAATATCATGCCCTTTTCTCCAACAATATGCCGCATTAAGATTGAGTAGTAACCAATATTTCCCCCTAGATCCAAAGCAACCTGATTTTCCTTTAAAGTGTTTTTTAAATATTTTGTTTCATCTAATTCATAATTGTCATTTATAATAGAATGGCTTATAGCCTTATCTGACAGGTCAACGTACATACGCAAATCGTCTTTTATCTCTTTGATAAGTAAATTTTCTTTATAGTTTAGTGAAAATTCTGGGTTTTTTTCTTGAAACTCTTGAGACCATAAAAGCTGAATTCTTAAGTGATTTGAATCTTTTATCGTAGCAATTTTTTCATTTATTTCTTCTTCTGATGGATATCTACCTAAAATCACACAGAAAGCCTCAATAATTCCATTTATAGTTAACTTATTATTTATCCAATCTTTATGGGAGTCTTTATTTTTAAATAAACTAAATTTAAACATAAGAAAACCTATCCTTAAGCTTATATGGTATTAGCTGACATTTCCCGTATAGTGACAAGTAGGAGTACAACTAAAGATATGCTTGGGTGTGCAGAAGTATTCAGGACTTTATTAAAATGACAGTTACCAAAATGTTGAAAGAACTTCATGGTTTCTGTTCCTATAAGGATTAATGAGCAATGATAACATATTTAGGGGGGGAAGGATGAAAACTATTAACAAAAAGGAGTGATTTTATTGGGTGGACAATCTTTGCAAGAAGTAGATTATCATTGTGTCCAAATTGTGTCCAAAATAATCTTAATCAGCCTTAATCCACCTTAATCACCGTAATTGACAAATTGACGTAAAATATTGTAAGGTAAAGAATAGCGGTCAAACTTACCAAAAATCAAGTCGTTAAAAAAAGTTAAAAATACCTTACAATCTGTTTGACGTGCAAGGGGTCGGCGGTTCGAAACCGCCCGTGCCTATTTAATTTTCAATGAGTTGAAAAGCTCCTCAAAAAGTTTTCCACAGTTTACGACAATTTTTCTGACAAAAATAGGAGGGATACCATCTATCCCCTGCCCTTTCCATAAACAAATTTCTGCATAAAAAAAGGGCTACAGGTGGCTTATGCCTGTAACCCTTGCATTTAAAAAAAGGAAATAATTTATGCTGCTATAGGTTGGACTCTGCTTATTTGAGAAGGATTCAAAAACAATGTTTGATTTAGCAATACAGGGTTGTTCGGTTAAAACGGTTATCGGTGAGTCCTACTGATTCCTATCAATTACGCTAAAGTTGACTACAATTTGACTAGAACCCCATTTTCTGGTTCAGCGATTATGCGATTTTTTTGTCTTTAAACTGCTGCTTGATTCCCTCCAAGGCATAATGACTTGGAGGGAAATTCCGGACGGTCAGTAGAATAGTAGAAAAAAAATTTTTCTTTGCTATCTTTTCGTCTCTGCGTTAAATTTGTATAAAGAAAGACTGAGGAATATGCCAATAGCGCTAAATCTAATTTTTTTGTTACTTTTCCTTCTTAGCTCTGGATGTGCGACAATTTTTACGTCCGGGGTTAGCCATGTAACCACATCAGCAATAGATAAAAGAACCTATTTAGATCAATGGGAAGACTCTATTTTGGGGAAAAAATTGCGCCTAGAGCTGATGAATGCAAAAGATATTCGCTCAAACACCATTTCTGTAATTGTGTTTCTGAAAAAGGCGTATTTAACCGGAATTGTTCGCAATAATGAAGAGGCATACCAAATATTCAAAATCTGTAATAAGTTTGGTATCACGGACTCAGATGTGATTTCAAACTTAGTGGTTGATGAAACTTCATTTGGCAGGCAATCAGCAGACGTTTTAATAACCACAAAAATCAAAACAGCCTATTTGGGTGATAAAGAACTCAGCGCCATAAACATACATGTGGCAACAGTTAATGGAATGGCTGTATTAGTTGGATTGGTGGATACTAAAGAGCAATGGAAACGTGCCAAAAAAATCGCTATCAACGTCGGTGCAAAAAAAGTTAAAAACTATATCCTGCTTGTGCAGAAGAAATAGAATATCATTCTGGAGAACGCAATGAACACAGAGAAAAACATATCAAGAGAATGTTCTTCTAGATAATTTAACGAAGTTCAAGGGATTCTATCTTTGCCTGTATTGTTCTACATACCTTTCTATTTTTAGTATCTTCAGATTTATCTATTACTTGCAGGTTCTTTAAAACTGCTTAAAAAAAAGAGATTGCCCCACCACTGTCACGTCCCATCAAAACGATACCACCTAAATCCCATATACCCGAGACCACCAT
>CAJXCL010000028.1 GCA_913051775.1 uncultured Nitrospirota bacterium
GGTACTGCACGGGAAGCTGTGTGGGAGAGTAGGACGCTGCCGGGATTAAAAAAAACCCCCTGCACCGTACGGTACAGGGGGTTTTTTTTGGGGAGAGTGAAACACCTCCCGGCGTTGTATCATTTGAAAGCTTTTTTTTTTAACAGAGATGTACAGGATATCCTATTGGTGAGACTTTACTCTCTTCATCCTATCTACTCCTCTATAAAAAATCCATTCTAATATATGGTTTCTTTTAATACAAAATCGATTCAAATCATAGGTCACAGGGGAAGCGCCGCGCCTTTTCAGGGGAATACGCTGGAAGCTATTTTATATGGTATTTTATCTGGCGCAAAAATGATTGAGATAGACCTGCGATTAAGCAAAGACAAAGAGGTCATCCTTTCTCATGATGAAAACCTTTCCAAAATAGCCGGGATCAATAAAAATATTTCAGACAAGACCTGGGAAGAACTATCTCTACTACAAATTAAAAAAAAGAAAGAAATATTTCGTCTTGCACGTTTAAAGGATGTTTTTAAAAGTGTGCCAGGTGATATCCAATTTTATCTTGAAATAAAGACATCAATATTTCTTCATAGTTCAGGGTGGGATAAAAAGCTGGCGGATAAAGTAATTTCCCTTATAAAAAAAGAGAAAATAAAAAAACAGTGTTTGGTTATGTCATTTGAACAGGATATTGCATATTATGTAAAAAAAAAATACCCCTCTCATAGAGTAGGAATAATACTTGATTCTAAAACAAAATTAAATACCCTGATAAAAAATACTAAAATTAAATTTGATTGTCTTGCTGTAAATTATAAATTATTAACAAAACGTAATTTACAAATTATCCGTAGTTCAGGGATTCCATTGATTGTGTGGACAGTGAACAGCAAAAGGCTTTGGGAGAAAATAGTTTCTTATCGGCCATGGGGTATTGTCACCGATTATCCGGAAAAGTTCAGCAGTAGTGATCTTGAGTTTTAATTTAAATTTTGAGATTTGAAATTATATGTGTGGTATTACCGGAATAATAAATTTTAATAACGCCCCTATTTCAGAAAATGTTCTTATCGGAATGAGAAATTCCTTATCTCATCGCGGACCGGATGATACAGGAGTATATATTAATAAGATAAAAACAGTAGGGTTAGCCCATAAAAGACTTTCTATAATTGATCCATCGTCCGCCGGACATCAACCCATGTGCAACGAGGACGGGACACTATGGATAACTTACAATGGGGAGATATATAACTACTCGGAGTTGCGTAACCGATTAAAGAACTCAGGACACATATTTAAGTCAAATTCCGACACAGAGACAATAGTACACGCGTACGAAGAGTGGGGGATCGAGGCATTGCTAAGAAAACTTCGCGGTATGTTCACCTTTGCAATCTATGACACAAAAAGTCAGCGCCTTATCATTGCGCGTGATCGTCTTGGAATTAAGCCCATATATTATTCCCACAACAACGATACTGTAATTTTTGCCTCTGAGATAAAAGCTATTTTAAAATCCAACTCTATTTTAAAAAAGAGAGATTTTCAATCAGCGGGGCTTTTCCTTCTTCATGGTTCTATTCCCGCTCCTAAAACAATATATAAAGAAATATCCGCGCTTGAACCGGGGCACTTTCTGACAATTAATAGAAATGGACTCAGAAAAAAACGCTATTATGATCCGAGAAAGATTTTTTCAGACACATCATTATTAAAAATCTCTGAAGAGGATGCTGTTGAGAGAGTTCGATCCTGCCTTAATGAAACTATAAAATGCCACCTCATAAGCGATGTGCCCGTAGGCGCGTTTTTAAGCGGAGGAATAGATTCCACTGCCGTTGCAGCCCTTATGCGTGAAGCAGAACACAAGCCCATAAAAACCGTATCAATCGTCTTTCCTGATACGCCTTACGATGAAGCAAAATACGCCAAACTGGCAGCCAGGAGGTTTGAAACAGAGCACGTGGAGATCGAAGTTAATGGAAAAAACATGATTGAGCACCTGGATAAAATTTTAGGAAGCATGGATCAACCAACCATAAATGGAGTAAATACATATTTTGTTTCCTGGGCCACAGCTCAGGCTGGTCTTAAAGTAGCAATGTCCGGAGTAGGAGGAGATGAAATATTTGGGGGGTATCCTTCTTTTACACAGATTCCTAAACTATATAACTTTCTAAGAGTTCTATCATGGGTTCCTTTTGGGAGAAAAGCAGCTTGCTCTATTGTGAAAAATTACGAAAAATCGGTAATGGCAAAGCTTTACTCTATGCTCTCATCTGCTCCATCAATTCCTGATATTTATTTAAATTACAGAGGTGTTTTTACACAGGAACAAATTCAAAAATTGCTTCGTCCTGATATAGCAAGAGAAGCCTTGGAAGATATTGAGCCATGTTCTTTTCTACCAGATTGTTCTAAAACAAACAGCAAATTCAACCAGGTCAGCCTGCTTGAAATCACCTCATACATGCGCAATCAACTCCTGAGGGATACTGATGTTTTCAGTATGGCACATTCTTTAGAGGTAAGAGTCCCTTTTGTAGATCATATATTGGTGGAATTATTAGCAAAAATTTCAGTGAAATATAAAACTAATAAAGGTACACCTAAAATGCTCTTAATTAAAGCCTTGAATAAGAAGTTGCCGGAGGAGATTATTTTCCGTCCCAAGATGGGTTTTACTTTTCCTTTTGATATGTGGCTAAGAAAAGAACTTAAGAACATTGTTGTTGAAAAGCTTAACAAATCACATATCTTTAATTTAGCCTATAGAGAAAGACTTTTAAAAGATTATTTTGACAACAGACTCCACTGGTCTAAAATATGGACTTGTTTTGTTTTAAGTAATTGGCTGGAATAAAAAGAGGAATATCATCAAGTAAAATACAGGACGAGTTCTTTATGAGGATGTTCTGGGTTACCCGTACTTAAAAATAACCCCTGTGCCACCGCGAGGATTATCCCATACCACATAATCACGGCAAGCTACCTGACATGAGCCGCATTCAAGGCAGTTTTCAAAATTCACAATACATTCCCCGGTTTCTTCATTTTTTACATACACTTTTGAAGGACATATATATAGAATGGCAGGATTCGGGTCCTTTTTGAATTTTTCCTGGTTGACTTTTATGTGACTTTCCGTATCAATTTTCCTGGTAACTGTGAATAATTTGTCTTCTATGGATATGCGTTTTTTGTTGTTCATGGTTAAATTAGCTCTCAGCTATCAGCGGACGGGGGTCAGAAAAAACCTGGCAAACAACCCCTGATTCCCGAAACCTGATTATACCAATGCTCCTTTTGAGCGCCACATGCCATAGAGCAGTCTCAGAAGATTGACGTTTTTTAGAAATTTCTTAATTATTGCTTTGCGAACCGCTTTTTTTGGCATTTCACTTATGGTGAAATAATCTACAAGCATTTCCATAAATATCTTTGGGTAGTCATCAATAAACTGACGGTTGTTTGTAATGAAAGACAGGAATTTTCTGAAATGTTTCATATCCTTCAGTACAAAACTTTCTTCCATTTTTCGCTGGTACTGGGACAGGCTTTTCTCAGAAAAATCTTTTCGTTTTTTTGCTTCTAAAATTGTTTTTCCAGCGCAAACCCCTGACGCCATGGCCAGGTTGGTTCCTTCATGGTATAAGGAAGGATTGATAAGAGCGGCACTGTCTCCTGCCATTAGTAGTCCGCTTTTATAAAGTTTGGGTAGGTTGTTATACCCGTCTTCCGGGATCATGTGTGTTGAATATTCGAGCAGTTCTCCCCCTTTGATATAGTTGCTAATTGTTGGCAGCTCTTTAAAATGTTCCAGAATGCCGTTCGGGCCAGAATTTTTCTCGATCATTTCATCCATTGTGCATCCGATACCGATAGAAATACTTTCTTTATTGGTATATATGAATGCCGAGCCTTTCATGCCTTTTACAGCGCCACCATAATACTCTACAGATGCTCCTTCATCCCGTTCTACAGAAAAGCGGTCTTCGATGGTTTCCTTGGGAAGCTTGAGAATTTCTTTAACGGTCAGCACCCTGTTATGGGGGGTCATCAGTTTTCTCATGCCGGCTCTTTCAGCTAGTAACGAGTTTGCCCCTTCCGTGTTAATCACCACGTCCGCAAATAATTCGTCTCCCCCTTTGGATTTTATTCCAACGGTTGCACCGTTTTTTTCGATAAAATTATCTACTGTTATACCGGAAAACATTTGCGCACCTGCTTTTTCAGCTTCAGCGGCAAACCATTTATCGAATTGACTTCTTAGAACAGTGAAGGTGTTATTAAAGGGAGGACAGTTGAATTTTTCGCTTCTTAGTTCCAGGGTGGTTTCGTTTTCACCGAAGATAAATCCGAATTTCCGGCGAAGGATATGCCGTTCGATAGGAGCAGATTCCAAAAAATTCGGGATAAGTTTGTTGAGGACTGTTGTGAAAAGAATGCCTCCGAAGAGATTTTTACTACCGGGTGATTCTCCTTTTTCCAAAACCACCACATCTGCGCCGCCTTGTGCCAAAGTGATAGCCGCGGCGCTTCCAGCCGGTCCTGCCCCTATAATAATGCAGTCAAATTTTTCTTCCATACCAAGACTTTGCTGCAAAGGCACTAAGACACAAAGCATTGCGTTCCAAAGCCAAAGCTTGGGAACAATATAAAGGACGTAAATTATATTTCTCTTTTTCTGAAAACCAAAGCCCGATACCAGACAACTGGTTTATTCCACTTTTTCTGCCAGATCTTTAGTAAAGAAATCACCTCTCTCTTCTTGTTTGTCTGTAGAATATTTTTTCGGCTCTGTTCCTTCAATAAAGCTTTCAAAGATATAATTTTTCTGTCCGGCTGGAGTGAGCAGACCGGTTTTGGGGTCTATTTTCGCAAAGACTACACCGGGAGGAACTTTAAAATCGGTTATTGGAGTATCTTTAAGCACATTTTTCATGTAATCGAGCCATATTGGGCTGGCAGTTCTGGAACCTGTTTCATATTTTCCGAGAGGGGAGTAGTCGTCCATACCAACCCAAACACCAGTCACTCTCTCCGGGCTAAAGCCTAAAAACCATGCGTCCACATAATTATTGGTGGTTCCTGTTTTCCCCGCAACCGGCCGGCCAATGGTTTTTACTTTTTTCCCTGTACCCTGGTTAACTACGTTTTTTAAAAGGTTTGTGACGAGATAGGCAATTTCTTCAGATACAACTCTTTCAAAAACAGGATTGCTTTCTTCAAGAAGATTTCCGTTTCTATCTGTTATATACCTGATTGCAGAAGGAGGAATTCTTATTCCACCGCGGGCGAATATTGAATATGCAGCGGTTATGTCCAAAGGGGAAACGCCGGAAGATCCGAGGGCAAGGGAGAGGTCCTCGTTTATTGGGCTATTTATGCCAATACGCCGTATAAAATCCACTAATGGTTTTATTCCAATTTTCTGCAGAAGTTTTATGGTTACGACATTTCTGGAATGGGTAATGGCGTTTCTTAATGTGGTAGGTCCATAAAATTTTTGTTCAAAATTAATCGGCTTCCAAGTATTGACAAATTTATTTTCATCAGCATAAATAATCGGTGAATCAACTATTATAGTTGCAGGGGTAAATCCTTTTTCCATTGCAGCCGAGTAGATAATGGGTTTAAAAGCAGAACCGGGTTGTCGGAATGCCTGCGTAGCCCTGTTAAATTCACTTTCCAAAAAGTTTCTACCTCCTATCATGCTTTTAATATGGCCTGTAGCCACATCTATACTAACCAGTGCTCCCTGAACCAATGGATCCTGCTCCAGAGCTAATTTCAGTGTATCTTGCAACCCCAGTATTTTATGAGGCAATATTTTTACTTCGATAATATCTCCTTCTTCAATGGCCTTACGCGGGTTTTTAATTTTTGTCCATTTTCCATCTACATTAGTATCCGGCACTCTCGCCCATTTCATATTTTTCAAATCAATTGTCCCTGTTTCGGTGCCTAAATCTACATCAACAGATTTTTTGTTAATTTTAGTTACCACTCCTTTGAAAATTTCTCCAGGCTGATAAACATTCTTATCTGCAATACCTGGACTTTGCATGTTCAGCATGGGGCTATCCATTGAATTAAGAGAACCATCTATATCAATTTCTATTTTTCCTATGGGACCGCGATACCCATAACGTTTATCAGCTTTTCTTAACCCTTTTAACATAGCCTGGTGCGCAGTTTCTTGATCTTTGATATTTAAAGTCGTATATATATTCAACCCATTTCTGTAAAGGTTAGCACTGCCGTATTTTTTTTGAATGTACTGGCGAATATATTCCACAAAGTATTGTGAAGCACTTTTATTTTTCTTGTACCGGTCTGCCAGTTTAAATTCTGAGCTTGCCGCACTTTTTGCTCTTTCTGCTGAAATAAATCCCTCCCGCACCATTCTGTTTAACGAATACGCTCTTCTTTTCCAAGCTCTCTCCATATATTTGTAAGGGGAATAATAGACAGGAGCTCGTGGAAGGCCGGCAATAAAAGCCGCTTCAGCTAATGTAATCTGTTCCACATGTTTCCCAAAGTATGTTCCGGCTGCAGCTTCAACCCCGTAGGCACCGTGACCGTAATATATCTGGTTGAAATATATTTCAAGGATTTCATCTTTTGAAAAGAGCCTCTCTATTCTTAACGCGAGGATGACTTCCTTTATTTTTCGTGTGAATGTTTTTTTAGGAGTCAAAAACATTGTCTTGGCTACCTGCTGGGTAATAGTGCTTCCTCCTTCTACAATTCTGCCGGCCTTGACGTTCTTTATGAAAGCTCTTAATATGCCAAAAAAATCTATTCCGTGGTGATCGAAGAAACGGCTGTCTTCTACGGCAATCGACGCATTTATTAATATTTTTGGAACTTTTGAAAGAGGGACAAGAACACGGTACTCAATATAGAACTCATCGATCAGCTCATTGGCATCGGAATAAACTTTTGTAGTTAAACTTGGCTTGTAGTTTTTTAATTCCCTGATATCTGGTAAACCTTTGGAGAAATGATAAAAAATGCCTGCCGTGCCTATGATCGAAATAATCAGACAAATCAGGAACAGGGACAAAGAACCTATTAGCAGATATTTCATGACGGGGTTCTGCTTTGTTATTGTTTTTTTAGTCATTTTATTTTGAGACATCTTTCTTTAATTTATGTTCTTCAATTTTCCTTCGAAGAGTATTTCTATTAATACCAAGAACGCTTGCCGCCTGTGATTGGTTCCAAGCAGTCTTTTCTAAAATATTCTGAAACAATGCCTTTTCAACAGATTGGATCGCATCATCATAAATGTGCCCATTTTCCCAACCCGATATATTCTTAAATATATTATACAACTCTTTTTGAAATTGCACTATCGGGCTTATTCCCTTGAGTTCAGAATCTAATAGCCTTCTGGAAAGATGAGAGGGGAGATGCTCAGGTTGTATGGTACTTCCAGAACTTAAGATCACAGCCCTTTTTATAGTATTTTCCAATTCCCGAATATTGCCCTTCCACTCGTGCTGCTGCAGAAGCTTTAACACCTCAGAAGAAATATATATTTTTCCATGGCTGATTTCCTGCTCTGCTTTTTCGACAAAATATTTAGCCAACAGAGGGATATCCTCTTTATGCTCGCGCAGCGGCGGCATTAAAATGGGAATAACATTCAACCGATGATAAAGATCTTCCCTGAACTGCTTATTTTCAATAGCTTCTTCTAAATTCCGATTGGTAGCAGCAATAATCCGGGCTTCTGATTTAAGGGATGATTTTGCTCCAACACGGTAAAATTCCTTATCCTGTAGCACTCGCAGAATTTTTGCCTGAAGCCGCAGGGCCATATCTCCAATTTCATCGAGGAATAAAGTCCCATTGTGCGCTAATTCAAATTTCCCTTTTTTCTGTTCAACAGCCCCTGTAAAAGCCCCTTTTTCGTGTCCAAAAAGTTCACTTTCCAACAGGTCTTTTGGAATGGCGGCGCAATTAATGGTGATAAAGGGTTCGGTGACACGGTGCGAATTATGGTGCAAAGCTCTTGCCACAAGCTCTTTACCCGTACCGCTTTCGCCTTGTATTAATATATTAACATCTATAGAAGCGGCCTTGCCTATTATTTTAAAAATCTTCTGCATGGCCTTGCTTTTGCCGACTATTTCCCCTATCTCAAAACGCTCTTTCAACTCGTTTTCCATGATGCTGATTCTTTTACGCTGTTCTATTTCTTTTGAAACTTTTTCTACAAGCATATAAATTTCTTCCAGGTCAAAAGGCTTAGTTATGTAATCATAGGCTCCCTTTTGCATTGCCTCAATGGTGTTTTTCATCGTCCCCTGTGCGGTCATGATTATAATAAAAAGGTCGGGCTGGACTTGTTTAATTTTATGGAGAACATCCAAACCACTAATATCCGGCATAAAAATATCAAGGAATACAATAAAATAGTCATCTTGTCGTTCAATCTTTTTTATTGCTTCCCGACCGTTTTTAGCAAAGTCCACCCGATATCTTTTTTTTTTCAGCCCCTTATCCAGTACCCATCGAATGCTTTCGTCATCATCTACGACTAGTATTTTAATGTTGTCATTCATTTTATACATGGTAAACAAAAGTATATAGTCAATGATAACAAAAAACAAAAAGAAAGAAATAAGAAACAGAGAGAATGGAAGAAGATTTGTTTGAGTTTGTTAGTATGGTAGTGAGCAAAAAAAGAAAATTTAAAAGTGTTTAGCTAGCGCATCCCTCGCAGCTTTGCTGGGAAGAACTTCAATCTTTGGGTTTTTCAGCGCTTGATATTTAGATGATCAGGATAATAATTTATGTTCTTTTTAGAGGTATATAAACCTTTGCGATAAATCCTTTATCCTTATTTTTGACAATCTTAAGCCTACCCCCGTGTTCTTCAATTATTTTATGAGAAATAAAAAGACCCAGTCCCGTACCCTTACTCTTTGTGGTGAAAAAGGGAGTAAACAATTTGTCTATTATCTCGTCGGGAACCTCTTTTCCGGTATCCTTTATCTCAAGTACAAGCATTCTTGTTGGGACTTTATGTTTTTTTGTCAGGATTTGAAAATCTGCGTCAAGTTTTGTAGCTAATGTTAACGTCCCCTGGTTTTTCATTGCCTCAAGGCTGTTTTGAATGAGATTCAAAAAAACCTGTTTTAACTTATTTTCATCTGCATTTACAAACGGCAAGCTGGGATCATACTCCTGTTTGATTTTAATTTTTTTCATGAGGGGGGATTCTTTTTGTAACAATAAAATCTCTTTAATGATTTTATGGATATTCACAGATCTAAATTTTGTTTTTTTAGGTTTAGTAAATCCAAGAACGTTTTCGACAATATGATTAATTCTATCTACTTCTTTAATAATAACGTTAAGATATTCCTTAAACTCCTTCTTTTCCAGCTCCATCCGTAATAACTGAGCTGCTCCTCTGATGCCTCCCAGGGGATTCTTTATTTCATGTGCCATTCCTGATGCCATGGTTTCCATATTAGCCAGACCTTCCTGGTACCGTATTCTTTCTTTTAATTCTTTTCCGCGGCGCAAATCCCTGACTACTATTACAACGCCTGTAATAGAATCGTTTGTTTCCAGCAAAGGCAAAACTGTAATATCAACAGGAAAATTTTTACAAGATTTATCAAAAAGATTATATTCAAAATCAAAAATGGTTTCTCCGGTTCGGAGCGTTTTTTGAATTATATTATTTAAGTGGGTATTTCCCCCGGAGAAGTCTAGAAGCGATTTATTTATATAATGGGATGCAGAAATGTTGAATATATGTTCGAGAGCGGGGTTCATAAAGATCATTTCCATATCACAGGAAACAACTAGCACCCCGTCATTCAGGCTGGAAAAAATATTTTCATATAATTTTTCTTTTTTCAACGAATTGGATTTTTAGCCACAAAGACACAGAAAAAATGAGCTAAAGTGTAAAGTGATCTAAAATGCCTAAAATGAAAAGCCTTGCTTTTTATAATAACTTTAGTTCACTTTAGGCACTTTCAATTTTAGGCGCTGTTAAAAAAATCACCTCGTAACTTGATGTTTTATTTTTACAGCGCCTCATGTAAAGCTTAGGCACTTACATCTGTGCCTTTCTGGGAAATTAATTTGTAGAAACTTTTTTGTTTTTAGCCGGCATGGGAGTAGATGTTTTTTTTCCATTTGCCGATGCCTTGTCTCCGGATGTTTTTTTACCACTGTCTTTTTTAGGCTCTGTGGTTTTCTTTTCGCTTTCCATTCCTTTTTTTCTCGCTTCAGAGGGATAATCCGTCACATACCACCCCGAACCTTTTAATACAAAAGAAGAATTTGACATAAGACGACGCAATTTGCCACTACACCCATCATTTTCACACTTTTTTGAAGGCGGATCAGAAACCTTTTGAATTACTTCCAAATGGATACCGCATTCTTGACACTCATACTCGTAAATCGGCATAAATAAAATCCTCCCTTTATTTAAACATTCAGCTGACAGAAATCAGTTTAGAGCTTTTAAAATAAGTAAATTTTAAAAAGCAGTTCAATTTCTGTATCGTTTATCTAACGTTGGTTTTACGCAATTACTTTTTTTATCTTTCTGATTACTGATCCCTGATAGTTGGCTGGTGATTTCATATATGAGTTAACCATTTGTGGTATTTTTTGTTATTTCCGAGAACCGCGTTGAAATAGGATTTTTGAAGCATTTTAGTTACAGAGCCGGGTTTTCCGTTTCCTACTGGTCTGTTATCTATTTCTCGAATAGGGGTAACTTCCGCGGCTGTGCCTGTAAAAAATACTTCATCTGCAGTATATAACATATCCCTGGAAAAAAATTCTTCTCGCACCTCAATTTTTTTTTCTACTGCAAATTCTATGATTGAATTCCTGGTAATTCCATCTAAAACAGTTACAAGCGGGGGTGTTTTTATTATCCCGTTTTTTACCATGAATATGTTTTCCCCCGATCCTTCTGCAACATTTCCATTGACGTCAAGCATAATCGCTTCATCATAGCCGTCCCTGGCCGATTCCGTTTTAGCCATAATAGAGTTAATGTATGCTCCGCAAACTTTGGCCTTGGTCATGGTTATATTATGATGATGACGCGTAAAAGAGGATACCTTTACTCGTATTCCTTTATTAAGACCTTCTTTACCCAGGTACGCTCCCCAGGGCCAGGCAGCTATTGAAAGGTGAATAGTAGTTCCGAGATAATTTAAACCCCTTTTATCATCTCCAGTATATGCAATGGGCCGTATATAACATTCTTTAAATTTATTCTTTTTAACAACCTCAACTATAGAATCCCTTGCCTTTTTTGGAGTAAAAGGAATTTCAATTCCTATGATTTTTGCAGAATCAAAAAGTCTTGATACATGTTCTTTTAAACGGAAAATTGCCGACCCTTTCTTTGTTTTGTAACAACGGATTCCTTCAAAAACCCCAAATCCGTAATGAAAGGTATGAGTCATTATATGGACATTGGCATCTTTCCACCGGACAAATTTGCCATCCATCCAGATCAATTTCCCATTAGACATACAAACACCTGATTATAAATGATTTTTAAAAAATGTACTTTATAATTTTATATTATTTGATATCTAAAAATCAAATTAATTGAAGTTCTGAAGTAGATTTTCTATACTTTAAGTCATTGGCATATTATATTTTTAATCCTACATTATACGTGAAAGCGTTTAGCGAACTTTTTTCCCGTTTATTTCGGTGGAGTTAGAGAGCGAACTTAAAAAAAATATACTCTCAACTGAAGATTCTCTTCGCCTTGTCGCAGAGAATCTTCAATTGCAAGCGCAACCAATTGCTGGTTCGAGTTATCCGTTAGAAAACTTTGAATCAAGAATGTACTTTCATCTAAATAAATAACGTTAAAAAAAAAGATAAAAGAATGATAATTTGGGATGTGAGTCCGGAAATATTCAGTATTGGCCCTTTTACGGTAAGGTGGTATGGGTTATTGTTCGCTTCTTCCTTTTTTACCGGATTTTTAATTATCCAGTGGGTTTTCAAGCAGGAGAATAAGCCAGAAAAGGATCTTGACGAATTACTGCTTTACATGATTATTGGCACTTTATTAGGGGCTCGGTTAGGGCATAGCATTTTTTACGATCCGATATACTATTTCAGCAGCCCTGTTAGGATTCTGAAAGTTTGGGAAGGGGGGCTTGCAAGTCACGGAGGTGCTATAGGAATCTTTTTGGCATTATACGTTTACGCGAGAAGAAAACCCGATCAGGAATATCTATGGTTATTGGACCGTATGGCAATAGTTGTTGCTCTCAGTGGGTTCTTTATAAGGCTCGGCAATCTTTTTAACTCAGAGATAGTAGGAAAACCTGCTGCTGTTGCATGGGCGTTCATTTTTACGCGAGTGGACATGATACCCCGGCATCCCACTCAATTATATGAAGCTTCTGCGTATTTAATAATATTTATCATGCTCATTAAAATATATCTTATCAAGCGTAATAAAATAGCGCCCAGCCTTTTACTCGGCACGTTTTTAGTCAATGTCTTTACATTCAGGTTTTTTGTAGAATTTCTAAAGGAAAATCAATCCGGATTTGAAGCCGGCATGCCGATAAATATGGGACAGATACTGAGCATTCCACTCATTCTATTTGGCATCATTATACTGATCAGGATAAAAACAGGAAAATCAGGGAATTAAGATGCATTTTCGTTCCAAGTACAACTTGGAACCAGTAGGGGTAAACTAAAATATTTAACTCACATTTTTATTTATAAAACGAATAAGTTCCATTAATCTCCCAAAATTTTTGCGGTTAAATAGCATAATTAGCCTGTGGAGATCCATATACTCATTATTTTTAACTTCACCTTTAAGAGGCGGCCCGGTTGTTATTATGCCGGTGGTTAAAATATCTTTGAAGCTTGTATTTAATTTTTGAATGATTTCATCAGGGACCGGTTTTTTTAGCCTTAAAACTGTTTTTTCTTTTACAAATCGTATGGAGTGATAAACAGAGTAAAAATTCTCAATTTCTTCAATTGCCTGATCAACATTGCTGACTACCTGGAATAAAGATAAATCTTCTTTTGAAATATAATTATTTTTAAGTAATTTGTTTTTGATAAAATTATTCCATTCATTCCAAAAACTGCTTTCTTCTGGTTCAAGGAAAATAATAGGCCTGGGTTTGCTTTTTCCTGTTTGAACTAATGTCAGAACTTCTGCCCCTTCGTCAAGGGTTCCAAATCCACCTGGCAATAAAACTGTGGCATCGGATTCTTTAAGAAAAACCAGTTTTCTTGTGAAAAAATATTTAAAATTGATCAGTCGGTCATTCGAAATAAACTTATTGGGCTTTTGTCCGATAGGTAATAATATATTTACCCCAAAGCTGTGATCTTTTCCCGCTCCTTTGTTAGAGGCTTGCATTATTCCATTGCCCGCACCTGTTATAACCATAAAATTTTTTTGCGCTATTTTTCTGGAAAATTCCTCAGCCATTTGATATTCAGGCTGGTTCTCTAGTGTTCTTGAAGACCCAAAGATTACGACTTTCCTGACATCCCGGTATTCTGAGAAAATACGAAAAGCATACCTTAATTCTTTGATATTACGGTTTAACAGCTTCATCTCTCCTCTATCAGAGGATTCCAGTCCAACTTTTGCCACTGAGGTGAATATTTGTCGGAGGATATCTGAATTCTCTGAGGAAAAATGATTATTGACGAGTGAACTGATTTTATCGTCTATTTCTGGAACATTTGTTTTGTAATTGTTATGCATAAAGACCCCTGACGAGCATTGCATCAGAAATTTTTCTTACACCAAGCATCAAAGCGGCTATTCTCATGGGAACCTTTTTTTTCTGAGAGAGGCTCAGAGTTTCATGAAAGGATTTTTTAATAATTTTTTGCAAATTTTTACTAATTTCTTCTTCGGACCAGAAAAAATTTTGTAGGTCCTGGACCCATTCAAAATAAGAAACAATTACCCCACCTGAGTTTGCCAGTATATCGGGAATGACAAATATCCCCTTATCAAATAGAATTTCATCCGCCTCATTAGTCGTAGGTCCATTAGCCCCTTCAGAAATAATTTTACATTTAATTTTTGACGCGTTTTTTTCGTTAATTACTCTGCCTAAAGCAGCTGGAATTAAAATATCACATTTTATTTCCAACAGTTCATCATGAGAAATGGGCTCGGCTTCGGGAAATCCCTTTAGGGTTTTATTCTGTATTTTATATTCAATCAATTTTTCAATATTAAAACCTTTAGAGTTTGTTATAGCTGTTTTTGAATCATTGGCGGCGATTATTTTACATCCGCTTTGGGACAGGTATTTAGCGGAAACAGAACCCACATTTCCAAACCCCTGTATCACGGCAGTGGCGCCATTCAAGTTCAGGTTCAAGTATTTTGCCGTTTCCACAACGGTACTCACGACTCCACGGCCGGTAGCTTCTATTCTTCCAAGAGAGCCTCCAATAGAAACGGGCTTTCCGGTCACAACCCCTGGCGTTGAAAAACCTCTATGCTGACTGTACGTATCCATGATCCAGGCCATGGTCTGCTGGTTGGTTCCCATATCCGGGGCAGGAATATCCGTATCCGGTCCTATAAATAAGAAAATTTCCGCCGCATACCTGCGGGTCATATTTTGCAATTCATTTCTGGACATGGTTTCCGGGTGGCATCGTATACCTCCCTTTGCTCCTCCCATAGGCAGGCCAGCGAGCGCGCATTTCCAGGACATCCACATCGCCAAGGCTGTAACTTCCCCAAGGTTTACTTCGTGATGGTATCTTATACCACCTTTACAGGGTCCTAATGCCATATTATGCTGTACCCGATAACCGTCAAAAACCTCAACGCTTCCATCATCCATTCTGATAGGGACAGATACTATCAGTGCCCTTTGAGGTCTTTTTAACCTCTCTGAGATATTGGGATCCAAATCCAGGTGTTTAGCCGCACGCTCAAACTGCTCAACAGCCATGCGAGAGATAGGAGTTTCATATTCTGACACAGCAGCACCTCCTTTTTTTTAAACATAGATTTTATAATATGGCAAACCGCAATCAAAACGAAACGCCAAATAACAAATAAATTCCAATTTCCAATATTCTGAAATTCAAAAAATCTTTAGACAGAGTTTTTATTGAGCTTGCCGAACCATGAATTTTAAATTTTTTTTGTTATTTTCTTCTTATTCTATAGCACTAACGGTTGAAATAACAATGGAAGTGTTTAGCGAACGTATTCTCCGCTGTTTGTTCTGTATGAGTACGTTTCAGGATTTGTCGCAGGGAGCTTAAACTGAGAAGAGAAAACAGGGAATGAAATTTTTTTTATTTGCCGCTGGCAAAAACATAATCACGGTCAAAAATAATCCATTTAAGTAACGATGGGTATGGTAAGTTTTTCACCTTTTTTGAGAAATTCAAGATCAGTCTTCGGGTTATATCTCCTTAACAGCCATAACGGAATATCATAGATTTCATTACAGATTTCCCAAACGGTAATTCCTGACTTTACAGTATATTCAATAGTTTCTTTCACTTTATAATTCTCAAAAAAGTCCTCTTGGACGCTTTTATGGTATTCACTTCTTTTTTGGAAAAAAACATCGGGAGTAACACGGGAAAAAGGGATTTTGATTTTTTGATTTAAGCGAATAAAACGTCCATACCGAAACCCGTTAGTCTTCCTGATAAGTTGCGCTGAAATTCTGCTCCACTCAGCATAATGGCCTAATGTTTCATCTACTTCAACAAAGATAACCCCTGTCAGGTTGTTGCTGTCGGGGTCTTTTCTGACTGAAACAGGCAATAAGTGATTTGAAGTTTCCTGCCCTTTATCAACAACTGTTTCTGTTTTAGCCTCCGCCAGTTCAATTTTGTTTACTGACGATTTTTCAAGACGCGTTGAGTTATCTTTTTTAGGATTTTCTAATTTAGCCATTTCAATTTTATCCTTTTTGCCTGCCATTTCCGGTATTTGTAAAACCTGTCCAGGATATATTATGTTGCGGTTTTTAATATAGTTCTCTTTCAGAATAGTCTTTATGCTAACATCATGTTTACTGCTTATGATGTCGAGCGTATCATTTTTTCTTACTACAATCTTTTTATAGTTTCCACTGAAAATTTTTTTATCCTTTATGCCTACCATTTCCGGTATTTGTAAAACCTGTCCAGGATATATTATGTTGCGGTTTTTAATATAGTTCTCTTTCAGAATAGTCTTTATGCTAACATCATGTTTACTGCTTATGATGTCGAGCGTATCATTTTTTCTTACTACAATCTTTTTATAGTTTCCACTGAAAACTTTGTCCCGACTTTTTTGCTGACGCACAGTTTTTCTTTTCTGCGAAGAAGCTGTCATCGCTCTTCCCTTGCCGGGGAGTTGCAAAACCTGCCCCACATAAATAATTCCTGATCTAGGAAGCTGGTTCCTTTGCTTTAAGGCCCTGACTGATGTGCCAAAACGTTTTGCAATTCTGCCGAGAGTATCACCGCGGTGAACTCTATACCATCTTGTTCTTTTTTGTGAGCTAAATTTCTCTTTTTCGGGTATCCGTGAATAGGCTATACGTAAATTTTGAACGTGATTTTTGGGCACATGAAAAACAAATCCTGCAGGTACATACTGTTCGGCTTTCAACACAGGACGTCTCAGGGACGGGTTGTACCTCTTGATTTTTTTTTCATCGAGATTGAAATATTTTGATAAAGTTTTGATATTTACATATTCAGGAAGTTTGTAACTGTCGTAATGTCTCGGCCGATAAAAATTAATACCCGGAAAATACTTTTCATGGTTTTTAGATGCTTCCAGCGCTGCCAGAAATCCCGCGTAAAAGTTTTCCGAGGCAAACCCGAATCTCCGGCTTTTATAATCATTGATGACATCAACAATATCATTCGATCGCAGCTTTTTCTTGGCCCGCTTCATTCCATTCAAGCCATGGTTGTACGCGGTAATGGCAAGCGGCCAGTTCCCCAGTTCTTCGTAATTTCCCTTTAACAGTTTAGCTGCCGCGATTGTTGCTTTTATCGGGTCCCGTCTTTCATCAACGGCGTAGTTAATGGTCATAAATCGTTTTCCTGTTGAGCGCATAAACTGCCATATCCCAACTGCGCCTGATTTTGAATAAGCACCTATTTGAAAAGATGATTCCACATGCGGCAATGCCGTTAAATCCTGCGGCAGGCCAAACTCTTTAAAAATTCTTCTCATTTCATTTATGTAATATCCGGATCGACGCAGACCTTCCTGAAACCTGTCTTTTTGCCCCAGTTGCGCTCGAATATTTTTAGACGCATTCCAAAAACTTTTTTTAACCATGCTGTAAAGCTTTCTTTCACTGGTACCCATCTTTGTATTCTTATTTTTCCGGGCTAGTTTTTGTAAAGCACTTTTATAAAACTTTTTAACCCTTTTTACCTTTTTATTTTTTGCTCTCTTGCTTAAATGTTTCTGCCCGGTAAAGTCCACAACTTCATAGATAATGTCCAGATTATCAGCATCATGGATAATTACCTGATCCGTGGTATATTTTGTATATACATTTATCCAGAAGTTGACTTTACTTTCTAGGCCATTAGGTGTTTTAAAAGGGTTTAAACGAGGGTGTGAATGAGAAAAAGAGGAAAAACTTAACAGTACAAATAACGCAACAAATAGAACAAAAGCCGATCGTTTAAAGTATTGCAGCATAACGAAAATAACGATAGGTTTATAGTATTACTTTAAAAAATTATTTAATGTGTTTGATTTATAATATAAAGGCCTTTTTTTAGCAAACAATTTCTCATTTAAGAGCATACATGTCAATATAAAAATGAACTTTTATTTTATTTCTTTAGGTTAACTTGAAATGTTAGAATGCTACTCTTTGTAATTTTGAAAAAGTCTGCCTTTCAGGGGATATTATGAAAGAAATCATGGGGGGAATCACAGCAGTTCAAGGTTTTAAGGCGGCAGGAGTTATGTGTGGTATCAAGAAAAATAATAAGAAAGACCTTGCTATGATATATTCTACAGTACCATCTGTTGCGGCAGGCGTCTTTACAACAAATAAAGTCTTTTCTCCGTCTGTGCAGTTGTGCCGGGAAAATATTTTATCACCGGTTGCCCGGGCAATTGTTGCTAACAGTGGAAATGCCAACGCCTGCGTAGGAAACCAGGGTTATCTGGATGCTAAAAAAATTGTTCAATTAACTGCCGAAAAATTAGAAATAGTGCCTGAAGAGGTTTTGATCGCTTCTACCGGAATCATTGGCGAACCTCTCCCAATGAATAAGATTGAGACCGGAATTCCTAACCTTGTGAATGCGCTGAATGAAAACGGTTCTAAAGATGCTGCGGAAGGTATTCTTACCACTGATACTTTTACTAAAACTGTTGATGTGGAGATATCTGTAAGTGGGACAAAGGTACGATTAGTTGGCATCGCAAAAGGAGCGGGCATGATCCATCCTGACATGGCCACCATGCTCGCTTTTATTACTACCGACGCTGCAATAGAAAAAAAAACTCTCCAAGAATTATTAAAAGAGTCTACGGATAAATCTTTTAATATGATTACTGTTGATGGCGATACCAGCACAAACGATACGGTAATTATTCTTGCAAACAGTTTGGCCAAAAATAAAATCATAAGGGGAAAAAGTACTTCATCTAAAATTTTTTTAGAGGCATTAGATTTTGTTACTTCAAAATTAGCGCGGATGATTGTAAAAGACGGGGAGGGAGCGACTAAATTAATAGAAGTTCACGTAAAAGGTGCAAGAGCTTTCCATGATGCAAAGGCCATAGCATTGGCCATTAGCCGATCAAACCTTGTTAAAACCGCCTTTTTCGGGGAAGATGCCAACTGGGGACGGATTATTGCCGCCGCGGGAACAGCCGGCGTTTCCTATGACCCGGATAAAATGGATATGTTTTTTGGCGAGGAACATGTGCTGAAAAATGGCCTTTACTGCGGTAACGAGCGGGAAAAGGCAATTGAAACAGTCATCAAAGGGCAGGAAATTGTTTTAACGCTTAATTTAAATTCTGGGAATGAACAAGCCCGCATGTTTACCTGTGACCTCTCTCCGGAGTATATAAAAATTAACGCTGAGTACAGGAGTTAAAGAGTATTAAAGCAAAATCTATTTCAGGGGGGTACGATGCCCATCCCGAGTTTCATTTTTTAGACTTTTTCCCCTTGAAAACAAGCTGTTACTATGATACCTTCAGCGGTTGTATTTAAATTCACACACTTTCGGATTTTTCTGATGGTGCCGAAGGGTTTCAGAAAAAGAAGATGAAAGTGGAGGTCAAACCAACATAAAAAAAGGAGAAAGTATATGTCTGAAGTAAACATGAAACTGCTTTTAGAGGCTGGTACTCATTTTGGTCACCAGACCAAAAGATGGAATCCAAAAATGAAGAAGTATATTTTTGGGGCGAGGAATGGTATTTATATTATTGATCTTCAAAAAACTTTAGTTAAATTCAAAAAAGCTCTGGAGTTTGTTAAAGAAACAGTTGCTTCAGGCGGATCTGTCATTTTTGCGGGCACTAAAAAACAGGCACAAAATTTAATTATTGAAGAGGCTAAACGATGCGGTATGTTCTTCGTTAATCAGCGCTGGCTAGGAGGAACGTTAACAAACTTTTCAACCATTAAAAAAAGTATTGACCATCTTAAAGAGATTGAAACAATGAAAAATGACGGAAGTATCGAAAATCGTCCCAAAAAGGAAATCACTAAGTTGGAAAAAAAACTTTCTAAGTTGGAAAGATATTTGGGTGGCATTAAAGATATGAATGACCTTCCAAGTATTTTATTTGTCGTTGATCCCAGAAAAGAAAAAATTGCTCTTTTGGAAGCAAAAAAATTAGGTATTCCTATCGTTGCCCTTGTTGATACCAACTGTGACCCAGATGGAATAGATTATGTAATACCGGGGAATGACGATGCTATACGCTCTATTCGGTTGATTGTTTCTAAAATAGCAGACGCAGTAATAAAGGGAAAAATCATTCGAGAGGGGAAAAAAGAACAACCTGAAGAAAAAGTAACCTTTTTAGATAAAGATAACACTGCATTAACTGATCAGCTATCAGGAGCCAAAAAAAGTGGTACAGAGCAAAGTTCAGCGGAAACAGTAGTAGTTAAAGAATAAGCTGATTAGAAAATGTTAAGGTAGTAGTCTTTAAGATTCTTAGCCAACAATAGGAGGAAGAAACAAATGGCAATACCTGCGGAATTAATAAAAGATTTGAGGCAGCAGTCTGGAGCTGGAATTATGGACTGTAAACAAGCCCTGTCAGAAACAGATGGAAATCTTGAAAAAGCGGTTGAATTTTTAAGAAAAAAGGGCCTTGCAATGGCTGCTAAAAAGAAAGGAAGGGCTACCTCAGAAGGTTCTATCGGAGGGTATATTCATGCGGGTGCTAAAATTGGTGTAATGGTAGAAGTAAATTGCGAAACTGATTTTGTAGCCAAAACCGATGAATTTCAGTCAATCGTAAAAGACATTGCTATGCATATTGCTGCCTCAGATCCGCGATATAAAAGCATAGAAGATGTCCCCCAGGATGTTATAGACAGAGAAAAAGAGATTTTCAGTACGCAAGCTAAAGAAGCAGGAAAACCTGAAAAAATTATCGGCCGAATAGTTGAAGGTAAAATGGAAAAATTTTATGGCGAGACATGTCTGATGGAGCAGCCTTTTATTAAAGATACGGATCAAACAATAAAAGATTTTTTGGCAAAAGCAATTGCTAAATTGGGAGAAAATATGTCTATCAGACGATTTGAACGTTACCAGGTGGGTCAGGATTAAAAGGGACAATGTCCGAATTAAAATATAAAAGGATTCTCTTGAAATTAAGCGGAGAGGCCTTAGCCGCCGAGGGAGCTTATGGTATTGATCCTTCAAGCGCAAGAAACATCGCCTTAGAGATTAAAGAAATTTACGAAATGAAGGTAGAAACGGCAATCGTAATTGGAGGGGGAAACATTATACGTGGCAGCAAGGCCGCAGAAGGAGGTATTGAAAAAGTAACGGGCGATTATATGGGAATGCTGGCAACTGTGATTAATGGCTTAGCTTTGCAGGATTCTTTAGAAAAATTGGGTGTTTCTACCCGAATGCTGACATCTATAGAGATGAATCAAATCGCAGAACCTTATGTTAGAAGAAGGGCAATCAGGCATCTGGAAAAAGGAAGAGCAGTTATCTTTGCCGGTGGTACGGGTAATCCGTTTTTTACAACAGATACTGCAGCATCTTTGAGAGCTATGGAAATTAATGCTGATGTAATCTTTAAAGCTACCAATGTCGATGGAATTTATAGCGCTGATCCAATGATTGATTCCAGCGCTATTAAATTGAAAAACCTGTCTCATATCGACATATTAAATAAAGGATTGAAAATCATGGATGCTACTTCCATCTCTCTTTGTATGGATAACAAATTGCCTATCGTAGTTTTTGATCTCAGGAAGCATGGTAACATCAGCAGACTCTTGCTGGGAGAAAAGATTGGAACATTAGTAGGATCTTAACGATGCTTCAAGAGATATATAATCAATTAAAGAAAAAAATGGATTCATCGTTGGATGTTTTTCGGAAAAACCTCGGGGGTATCCGAACAGGACGGGCCTCAGCCTCTATTTTAGACGGAATCTCTGTCGATTATTACGGTACTCCAACCCCTTTAAAACAAGTTGCGACTATCTCTATTCCGGAAAGTCGGTTAATTGCTGTTCAGCCATGGGATGTCTCAATTTTGAAGGAAATTGAAAAAACTATTCTTGCTTCTGATTTAGGATTAACTCCCAATAATGACGGCAAAATAATCCGTCTGCCAATTCCGTCATTAACGCAGGAGAGAAGGAAGGAGTTGGTTAAAATTGTGAAAAGAGTTGCGGAAGACGCCAAAATTGCTGTCCGAAATATTAGGCGTGAGGGGAATGAACAACTAAAAAAAGCGGAAAAAGCCAAAAATGTTACGGAGGATGAATGCCGAAAAGGAATTGATCAGATCCAAAAAATTACTGATGATTGCATTAAAAATGTAGATGAAATATCCGGTAAAAAAGAAAAAGAGGTTCTCGAAGAATAGATAAATTATTAATTAACAATTAGTAATGTTCAATTAACAATGCAGTTTGCGTTGCTCAAAATTCTCAGGCTTTCCGAAAACTGTCATTCCGGACTGGATCTGGAATCTCTAAACGTTGCAACCGACTGATTTCTTTAGAATCCTAATCAAGTTGGGAATGGAATTAAAACATTACCCATTGTTTTAAGATACCTTGATGGGTTGATAATGATCATTGTTAATTGATAACTTAATAACTACCCTTTTAATTCCCTGCCTGATAAATTACATAAGAATCTCTTCGGAGAATCTATTTGGCTCTCGATAAATTATTAAAACAACTTAACCATAAAAAACTTCCCAGTCATATTGCAATTATAATGGATGGAAACGGGCGATGGGCTAAAAAACGATTTCTCCCAAGAATTGCAGGACATCGAGCGGGAGCCAAAACCGTGGACAGGATAGTTACCCGGTGCCGAAAATTGGGAATTAAAGCGTTAACTCTCTATTCATTTTCCGATGAAAACTGGAATCGTCCAAAAAAAGAAATTGATACTTTAATGTCTCTTTTGCGTGAATATCTGCAAAAAGAATTGGACACGATGCTTAGAGAAGATATCAGGTTTAACACCATTGGGCATATAGAAGATCTGCCATTATTCGCACAGGAAATGGTAAAAGATGCTGAAGAAAAAACCAGGAACAAAAAAGGAATGGTGTTGACTCTTGCTCTAAGCTATGGAAGCCGAAGAGAAATAATTGATGCTGTAAAAAAAATTGCGGAAAAGGTCGAAAAAAGGATTATCAAAGTAGATTCTATTAATTCAGACCTCTTTTCGCGAGAATTATATACGAACGGTTTGCCGGAACCTGATCTCTTAATACGCACCAGCGGCGAATTGAGGGTCAGTAATTACCTCCTTTATCAAATTGCGTATACCGAATTATTTTTTACAAAGGTTTTGTGGCCTGACTTCAATGAAACTCACCTGTTAAAAGCCCTCATCGAATTTCAGAATAGAGTGCGGCGTTATGGGTTAACCACAGAACAAATAAAAAAAACCAATGGAACACAATGAAAAGGATTATTAGCGCAATTGTTTTTTTACCTGCTTTTTTCCTGATAGTACAGTACGGCAACGCTACGGTTTTTTTTGTTTTTTTAAGCGCTATTCTTCTTGCAGCTCTTTTCGAGTTTTATACATTGCTGATCCAAAATGGCCAAAAATGCATGATTTACGCAGGAATGATTTTAGGGTGGTTCATCGCTCTTGCATTTTTTATCAACCATAATCAACTTAATCCCTTATCAATAGTTATTTTGCTTATGGGATTATTTTTTATAAAACTCTTTTCAAAACAACCGGTTAATTTCGTAGTAGAAGAAATTTCCAACACGCTTTTTGGCGTGTTGTACGTTGCATTTCTCTTGAGTTATATCATTTTCATTCGAAAAGAAGAGGCGGGCAGGCAATTAATTTTCATGCTATTTTTAATAATATGGCTGGGAGATACCCTTGCTTATTATATCGGGACCTCAGCTGGCAAACATCTGCTTGCACCCTCTATAAGTCCCAACAAAAGCATTGAAGGCGCAATAGGTGGGTTGCTGGGCTCTATCGGCGGCGCACTGCTGGCACATTACTGGTTTTATCCCTCTATATCAATTGCAAACTGCACTATTTTAGGATTGGTTACAGGAATAGCAGGGCAGATGGGAGATTTATCCGAATCCATCCTAAAACGAAACCTTAATGTAAAAGATTCTGGTTTTTTAGTCCCCGGTCACGGCGGCCTTTTGGACCGACTCGATTCTATTCTTTTTTCAGCCCCGGTTTTTTATTATATTCACCTCTACCTTATAAAACTTTAAAAGATATTAGAACACATGAGATTTTTTTATGACTAGTGGAATTTTTATAGCCGGGACAGATACGGGAATTGGTAAAACCATTATTGCCGGTGGCATCGCTGCTGCGTTGAAAAGCCGCGGAATAGATATCGGCGTAATGAAGCCCTTTGAAACCGGCATTTCTAAATTAAATGGGAAGTGGAAGCTTCAAGATGGAGCGTTTCTTAAAAAATCCGCTGGAGTTAAAGATCCTGATGAGTTGATTACTCCCTTTTGTTTTGAAAAATCTTTAGCCCCGTATGTGGCCGCAAACTTAGAAAATGTTCAGATAGATTTAAATAAAGTTCACCGGGCTTTTAATGAATTATCATCCAGACATTCTTTGGTTGTTGTGGAAGGCGCTGGAGGCTTAATAGTTCCTATAAAGAAAAAATACTTTTACGCCAATCTCGCAAGAGACTTAAACCTCTCTGTCATTATTGTAGTCAGACCGGGATTAGGATCGATAAACCATACGTTACTTACCATAAAAGCAGCTCAATCCTATGATCTCAAAGTAATAGGGATCATATTCAATAATTATAATAACTGCCATTACGGTACAGCCGAAAAAACGAACCCGAAAGCAATAGAAGAACTTTCTAATCTCCCGGTTTTAGGTGAAATGCCTTTTCTTTCTAACCTTAGTTTAGAAAGCCTTGTGAGGACTATTGGAAAAAATATCAATATTGGGAATATTATCTCATTTATTGATAAAGGAGATATGGACCCCCCCTTAATCCCTTCTTTACAAAGGAGCGGAAATGGGATGGTTAACAAAAATAAAACCTTTCAACATTCTATTGAACAGTTGGAAAAGGCGGATAAAAAATATATTTGGCATCCTTTTACGCAAATGCAGGATTGGATAAAAGAAACTCCCGTTATAATAGAAAGAGGAGAGGCAAATTATTTGATTGATATACATGGAAACAGATATATTGATGGGGCGTCGTCCTTATGGACAACCATCCATGGGCATCAAAAGAAAGAGATAAATGAAGCCATAATAAATCAAACCAATAAAATAGCTCATTCTACTCTTCTGGGTTTGACAAATATCCCCTCCATTGAATTATCAAAAAGGTTGGTAAATGTAACCCCTGAAGGACTAAGCAAAGTTTTTTATTCAGACAATGGATCTACTGCAGTAGAAATAGGATTAAAAATCGCCTGCCAGTACTGGCGACAGAAATCTTCCCAATTTTCCGGGAAAACAAAATTTATTTCCCTGGTTAATGCTTATCACGGCGACACATTGGGTTCTTTGGGAGTTGGAGGGATAGATTTGTTCCATCAAGTCTACAAGCCTATAATTATCAATTCAATCAAAGTCCCGTCTCCTTACTGCTATAGATGCCATCTCAAAAAAAATTATCCCTCCTGCAAATTGGCCTGCGTGGATGAATTGGAAGATACTGCATGGAAACAACGTGATAATATTGCCGCTCTTATTATCGAACCAATTATGCAGGGAGCAGCCGGCATGCTTAAATCCCCTCCGGGTTATTTAAAGCGTGTAAGACAAATATGCACGAAATTTAATATTCTTATGATCGCGGATGAAGTGGCTACCGGTTTTGGCCGAACGGGAAAGATGTTTGCCTGTGATCATGAGAGGATTGCCCCTGATATTATGTGTCTCGCCAAAGGAATTACCGGCGGATATCTTCCTTTGGCAGCCACACTGACTACGGAAGAAATTTTTAATGCCTTTTGCGGGGATTATAGTGAACTTAAAACTTTTTTTCATGGCCACACGTATACCGGAAACCCTATTGCATGCGCTGCTGCTATTGCCAGTATTGATCTATTTAAAAAAGAGAAAACACTTATTCAGCTTCAGGAAAAAATTAAATTGCTCAAAGAAAAGTTAAGTCTAATAACCAAGCTCTCTCAAACAGGGGAAGTCCGCCAGGCAGGATTTATGGTTGGAATTGAGATGGTAAAAAACAAGAAAACTGGAGAGTCTTATCCCTGGCAGGAAAAAATGGGGATTAAAGTCATTATGGAAGCAAGAAAAAGAGGGGTGATTATCCGCCCCTTAGGAAACGTCATTGTCCTTATGCCCCCGTTAAGTATTTCAGAAGATGAGCTAATAACTCTTGTGGACGTAGTGTATGAA
>CAJXCL010000029.1 GCA_913051775.1 uncultured Nitrospirota bacterium
ATACACTTTTTGAGGCAAAGGTATTGATTGAACAGTGGAGAAAAGAATATAATACGATCAGACCTCACAGCTCACTGGGATATCGACCGCCAGCTCCAGAAACGTTTGAACCTATGCCCTCAGTTTCCGCTACGCTACAACTGACGGTATAGAAAATCATCACTCTAAGGGTGGTACTAAGATTTAGGGTAGGTCAGGCGTTTGACCTGGTTTCCGTATACTTCGGACGAAGAAGCAATGATAATCTTTTTTACTTTCTCCTTTACACAAGATTCAAGGATATTAACCGTACCCTGTATATTTATATATAGGCATTCTAGCCTTCTTGCTTCCGTTCTTTTTACATCCAAAGCAGCCGCAAGGTGAATAACATAGTCGCATCCTCTCATCATCGTTGAAACGAGGTAGGGATCTAAAATGCTGCCGACTGTAGAATCTTTCGGGTTATCTCTATTCTCAAACAAATCCAGCAGCTTTACTTTATATCCCTGTGAAATAGCTCTTTGGAAACCGAAGACCCTATAAAACCAGCGCCGCCTGTTATAAGAATACGAGCCATTTATTTTTTTCTCCCATTATATGTTTAAAAAAATTCACTGATTATATCTAAAACTCTATTTTTCCCCATACCATCCACCAATGCTTTCCCGTTTTTGCTCATTGAGCATCTCAGAGTTTTATCATTTAATAGCTTGTAAAACTCGCTTTTGAAAGTATTTGCATTAAGTTTTTTGTAACTCCCCAAGTTCACGACGCAACCATTTTCCTCAAATCTTTTTGCTGTACCTGACTGATGGGGATACAGACAAATAGTGAGAGCGGGTAAACCAACACAAGCAGCTTCATAGAGACTAAACCCTGCTGCGGTTATACATAAATCCGAATGAAAGTATAACTTCCCCATATCCTTATAATCTATCATGGGATTAATCTCAAAGTCTAATTCTTTAAATCGTTCTATAATTAAATCTTTATTGGCAACCGAGGGACCTAAAACCCAATCAACCTTCCCAGCATATTTCAATTCTTTTAACCAGTCCAACATCATTAAATTTACGGAACAAGGGTCGCTTCCTCCAAAGCAAATTAGAAGATTTCTCACGGTATCTGAAATAACTTTATCCATTAAATGATATTGACTAATTTCCGGCCTTATCAAAAAAAAATCAGTCCCATAGTAATAATTTTTTTTCTTTAAATGACTTCCAACAACACTATTAAAAACAATATCGGAGCATTCGGGCCCTCCCTGGGTATCGTCTAAAGATATTACGATAAACTTTTCAAGTAACTTTTTAATATAACTTTCTTCCCTGTCGCACATATCAATTATCAAAATATCTTTTTTAATTGAACTATTTAAATGAAGTATTTCTGGCACTTCGTTTTCAACATTTATTTCAACATACTTACAATTACTCTGTTCCAACATTCTTTTAGTATCCGGATAACCGGCTATAACAAAGACAGGAGAAACCCCTGTTTTTTGATATAGATCATTGGAAAAATCTATCATTCGGTATAAGTGCCCCATACCAATTTCCTGAATATTGGTTCCATCTACTCTTATAAATATCATGATTGTTTCAAGCCCATATTGATTTTGTCATTAAGACTCCAAGGCACAAAAAAGGGGATATGAAAAAGGTGGGGAAAGAATAATTCTCCCCCTTCTTCCCATTTTTCCTCAATCTTTACTGCTATCATAAGAAACTATATTTTATGCGGTATTGGTATAAATTGTATTCGAATTTTTTTCATAATCAGAACAAAGCGGGGGGTTAGCCTGCCTTAATAAGCTAGTTATTAAAGGGATCTCCTTTGTGTTGGGACGTCGCGAGTAGAAAAACCTTAGGCAGCGTCTTACTGGATATCATTAACCTCATAATATTTTTTTAGAGTCCCTTCCTGTTGCATTCTATTATAGAGGTCAAGATCAGCTTTAGTGTCCACTTCCAGCCAGCCGTTATTTACCTGAACAGCGCGTACAGGCCATTCATTATCTATAAGATATTGCAAAAAGCTTGTCATATACATATTTCGAAAATCTTTGCCGTCATAAGTACTTTCTCTGTCCATCGAAAGATATGCCTTTTTCAGCTCTAATACATGATCTGCTCGTATTTTGATCAACCCTATATATTGAGCCTGGATTTCGTCATATCCTTTTGGTTTCTTGCCCAGTTCGCACACCATACCCTTTTTATCAAGCTTAAGAGTTTCAGCATCCCGGAGGGGATCATCCATACGAAGCTCCCAATAGCGCCTCCACTCGTGGTCTACGGCAAGAGCAACGGGGGCATCACATGAGATTAAAGTTTCCAAGACACTCCGTTCATATACAATATCACCATAAGTAATGATCAGGTCTTCATCTCCCTCCATAATTTTGCGCGCGCAAAAGAGGGTTTCAACCATATTAGTATCAACATATTCCGGGTTAATTAATATTCGAAATCTTCCTTTTTTAATTGCATCCGCGCAATGGCCTGCAACAATGGTAATATCAGTTATTCCTCTTTCCTTTAGTACCGCAATCTGTCTATCCAGAAGGCTAATTCCAGCCAACTCTACGAGGCATTTAGGAGAGTTATTGGTTAAAGGCGCCAAACGAGTCCCTTGCCCTGCCGCAAGAATAATAGCCCTCATTAAAACTCTCCTAAAATATATCGCATAATGATTAAATCCACCTCAGACCAAGGCTCTCCTCTCGCTCAGGATGACACATTATTCCATAAATGGGCAGTTCTTTATGCTATCAAGGCTTCTATTGAACCGTCTTCAGCCCATGCAATAGGCTTTAACAACCAATTTAGTGGTAAATTTTGAATACCGAATTGATGATAGCTTTAACATCCATTGATTCCGGCCAACCTTTTTAATGTAGAGGCTTTAAACGCAATTTCATAGTGAGAAGCCACATGACCTTCAACAGAATTAACTTCACCTCTATAATGAACTGTTAAAAGCTGTATTCCTTTACAAACTCCTAAAATAGGTAATTTTTGAGAAGAGCAGAAATTTATAAGAAAATGCTCAAATCGATGTCTTCCAGGCTTTTAATTATTTCCCTCTTGCTCTAAAACAGTTTTGATATCGTAGTAATGTTGTCGGCTAACTCCTAATTTGCGACAGGCTTCACTGATGTTGCTTAACTGGTAGGAAAGCTCAACAATGTTTAACTTGCATCTTATGATATATTGTTGATGAGTCATGGTTATCCTCCTTTTGTTAAGATTTATTGTTTGAGACCAATTTATCTTAGCCGGAAAACCATGCTCATCAATTATTCTTTGATGGGACAAATCTGTAAACTCAATTCGTGACTACTCCAATTAAAAAGTCTTTTATTGTCCCATCTATTGCAATTTTTTTCGTTAATATCAATTCAGATATAGAGGAGCAGATATTCCTATCTAAGGTTCTATATTTGCACGTCTTAAGACTTGCTTTCCCCTCAATTTTCATCTTAAGTGTTCTGCATTAATTTTAGTTTCTTATAATAGTACCCATTTTGCATTAACATAGAATGGGTTCCTTTCTCCTTAACAACACCATTCTCAATATAATAAATAATATCTGCTTCTCGAATTGTAGAAAAACGGTGTGCTACTGCAATAATAGTAAGTTGACCATGCATTTTCTTTAATGCCTTCTGTATATATTTTTCCGATTCGGAATCCAACGCGCTTGTAGCTTCATCCAAAATAAGCAACTCCGGTTGGTGATACAAGGCTCTGGCAAGAGCAATTCGCTGACGTTGTCCTCCAGAAACCTTAATTCCCCGGTCCCCTAAAATGGTTTCATACTTTTTACTGCATTTAGTTATAAATTCATCAGCATGAGCTATTTTAGCCACTTCCTTGATACGTTCTACATCCGGTTGAGTGTCCCCGTATGAAATATTTGTCGCAATCGTATCATTTAATAGAAAAACATCCTGTGCCACAACACCAACATGCTTACAAAACTCATTACGGTCATAATAAGTTATGGGTTCATTGTCATATAAAATTTCACCTGAAGTAGGCTGATACAATCCTATAATAAGGTCAATTAACGTAGTTTTCCCGCCACCTGAAGATCCAACAAAAGCAATGAACTGCTTCCTATCTATTTTCATATTGATATCTTTTAAAACCAAATCATCCTTATAGGTAAAAGAAACTGCCTTAAGCTCTATCTCCTGTTCAAACTGAAATTTATTCACTCCAGATTCTTTACATTTTTCATGTATAAGGTGCTCCATGATTATCTCAATACTGGGAAAACTTTTCGTCAGAGTAAGCCAGGTGCTATTAACTGTGTGGAGTGAAGCGTTTAAGCGATTAATGGCCAGTAGGAAAATAATTACCTCTGCTCCAGTCATTGCAAAGAATTTAAGCCCCATATAAATTCCTATTGACGCTAAGATTATTGATGAAGAGCTATTGAAAAATGGTTGAAAATGGTACAAGTAATGGATGTTATAACCTAATGCTCTTTCTTTTTCTATATCAGGATATGTCCGAGCTTCCACGAACTTTTCCAGTCCCATACTTTTTATGGTTTTAATCCCGATTATAATTTCGGTAAAAGTAAATGACTGATGCAACTTGATGTCTTGAAATATTTTTAGGAGGGCATAGATTTTTCTGGAAAAGAAATAGGTTGCAAACAATATACAGCTGCCGAACAATATCATAATCGACGTTAGTTTTGCTGAGATAAAAAAAAGAGCACATAAGTATGCAAGTGACAATAGTATGTAAACAAGCAACCTAAGAAAATTTCCAGCGATTTGCGCAGCTAGGGACGCCTGCTCATTAAGAATTGAAACAACTCTTCCGGTTTTAATATTAAGAAACCATGAATATGGCCGGTCAAAAAGATCTGTAATTAGCTGTTTTTTTACATCCCGAACAAATGAAAAGCCCAAAGAGCCTGAAAAAACCGTTGCAGTGTATGTGGTTAAATTGCCTACAATTATAACCGTGGTTGCAATTACAATAAGGACGAGCAAAGAAGGTTGCAGCCCTATCATGCTGGTCACAGAATTACTTAAAGAAACAAATATGTTCTCTGTTTCGCCGCTTTCAAGAAAAGAACTAATAACTGGTATATACAACCCCAAGCCTATTCCTGAAAAGACGGCTGAAAAAATGCTTAGAACAACTGTTATAGCAGTAATTATTTTGTAGCGGCTGAATAAAAATAGTTTTAAAAACCGGAAATATTGTTTATTCATAATCCACATTAAACAAATTTAAATAATTTTAAATTCCGCTAATACATCCTCTGTGAGTGTTCAGTTAAGAATCATTTTTAAGGATTATTTATTTTCTCACACTTCGATAGAGTTTGCTTATATGATGACCCTGTTCCAATATATGCCCAAATCCACTTAGTGACAAACCATAATTGTCAATATAATGCCGAATAATGGTCTTTTCTCACTGGAGTGGACAAATTCAATATTAGTGCCCTCCGGATTAAAAAAGAAAATGGTTCACAATCAAAGTTTTTTTCAGCGAGCCTTATAAAATCATATATGAATTTTTTTGTGGCAAATAAATTATATAAAAACATATCTTTTTTCTGTATTAAACTGAACTCCAAAAGCTCCCCCAGGTAATCACCGATCTTTTCATCAAAGCAGTCCTTTCCCGAAAGACTTCCTTAGCGATTCTGAAGACAATGCCGTGTAATTCTTCCATATGCTCGAAAATGGCTTTAGCTCAATACATTAATTGTTCATTGACACCGAATTCTTGCGACTCATAACATTTAAATATATCCAGTTGTTTTAAAGAATGTTCCATCTCGTTTTTGCTGTCCCACGGTTGATTTGTTTCCCGCAGAAAATCATCATAAAGTTTAGACAGTTGGTTTGAATTATTTTCAATACTTGAGTGAATATCAAGAATGAGAGAAGAAATTGAAATGTCATCTGTCTTAAGGAATTTAAAAATTTCTTAAAAGATACTGTACGTCTCTGTTCCTAAACAATGCTATTCTTCCCAGTTATAAAGTTTTGATAGATTTTGCAAATAAGGGCTACTGTCCCAACACCTTTCCAGGAAATAACTTCCAACCCTGCGCTTTATCGGTAACGTACCTTCTAACAGACATACAACATCTTTACATCCTCTCCCTTTTTCACTAAGAATATTTTCATAGCGTTTACGCCTGAGATCATGGAATTCTTCTTGAAAGCGTTTATTGCCAGTGAATTTGCCATTATCCAGAAAGCAAAAATACTCTTTTACTGTTTCAAATATTTCTTCAGGAGAATTTTCAACGTACTCTGCTATGGCTTGAATAGCTGTTTGATTGGCCTAAAAAATTGGTCAATTTATCGGGAATATCAATGCATTAAACTCTCAGATAACCCGGTTGAGAATCGTTTATCCACTGATCAACCATTTTTGCGAAGTTTTTATTGGTAGAAGAATACGGGTCATAAACCTTTAATTTAATCAACTCCATTATTTTTTTATCATCTTCTCCACAGCAGTGGGAGTCTCCAAGAAATTCAAAATAGTCGTTTACCCCTGTGGAGATAAATTTTACATTCAGCCCTTGCATAGCCACATCATTGCGAATTTGCTCGACAGCGCGAAAGGCAAGAAAATTTACGATAGAATAAATAACGGGGATGAGCCCTGTCATTGCCATTCCGGCCGCGATCCCGACAGTACCCTGCTCCATAATCCCCAAGTTAAAAAGTCGGTCTGGGAACTCAGTTTTAAACTTTTCCGTCACTCCAAAACCCATATCGCAAACCAGTAGAACTATTTTTTTATTTTTTCTGGCATGGGGAAGCAGCTCATCTCCAATATCTTTACGAAAGTTATTTTCAAATTTATTCATAACGAACACCCTTTTTTCGCTCTTCTTTAGTAGGAATACGAAAATGGAATTTAGGCACGTTTTCCATACAATTCATTCCATACCCTTTAATGGTATTTGCAATTAAAACAAAAGGAGCTTTGTTTTTTTCTTGGTTTTCTATCCGATTATTAAGAATAGTAGTTATCTCTTCCAAGTTGTGCCCGTTGCAAACTTTAGAGATAAAGCCAAAGGCCTCCATTTTGATTTTTAAATCATCTTTTCTTCCTTTTGGTGTCAGAACATTTTCCAAGAAATCCATAGCTTGCAGTCTATTTTGATCTATTATGACAGTGAGGTTGGTCAGTTCATACTTTACTGCCACCTGAATGGCCTCCCAGTTGCTACCCTCCTGCATTTCTCCATCACCAACAAGACAGTAGGTATGGTAATTTCTCTTTTGAATTTTTGCTCCCAAAGCTATTCCAACTGCCTGCGGTAATCCATGTCCCAAAGAGCCACAACTTGCCTCTATACCGTGCTCAATGCTTCGTTCCAAACAGCCTTGAAGAAAACTGCCCTTGTAAAAATTGACCCAGTTTTCTCTCTCGATATACCCAGTATCCACTAATATTGAATAAACGCCATAGCAGCCATGCGCTTTGGAAAATACAAGTCGATCTCTTTCTTCCCACTGGGGATCATCGGAAAGGTTCATTATATGATAATACAATACTACAAGAAGGTCCACACAGGATAGGGATGAGGCTATATGCCCCGCTCCGTTTTTTGAAGTAACTTCTATTAAATCCTTTCTTATAAAATTCGCTTTATCGAGAAGCTGTTCTTTCAACAGTTTAATTTTATATTTATCCATTTTTTTCTTTCAAAATCGTATCGAGAATAGAATGACAAATAGAGTGGTGGATGATTTCAACCGGTCCGTAGGATTCTGTAGGCACATAAAAATTAAAATCACCGATTGAGAAGAGTGGATTATTTTCTTTAAATCCGGAAAGAGTTATAATTTTGCAACCTTTTTTTCTTGCGGAGCGTGTTCCTTTTAAAATATTTTCAGACTGCCCCGAACTGCTAATGGCAACCAAAATATCTCCTTTTTCAGCAAACATCTCAATTGATTTTTCAAAAATGTACTCATAGCCATAGTCGTTTCCTAGGCAGGTCAGAAGAGAACTATCATTAAACGCGATTGCTCTTATTCCTCCATTTTTCCAAAAATCCGTAGCCATGTGGCTTGAAATTGCTGCGCTGGCGCCGTTACCAATAAACATTAACTTGCACCCAGAGCTTGCTTGTAATTTGATGAGTTTTCCAGCTTTTTCAATTCCTTCAAAAAAATCAAATGACCGAGCATTTTCACCAGTAGCCCTTATTAACGTTAAATATTTGGAAAGGTTATTATAATATTCTTTCGCGAACTTTCTCATTTTACCGTTTTAATTATTTTAAAAGTGTATAGATGAATTCTAATAGCTCGTGTTTTTCAACAGATTTTTTATTTCCTACAATTTGAACAGCCAATGCTCCTACCGTATTGCCAATAAATGAAACTAAATCCATGGACATGCCGAGAGCAAAACACGGCGCTGTATAAGAAAAGAAAGCGTCCCCGGCGCCAATAATATCAACGACCTTTGATGCAAATGCCGGCGTTCTATTCACCTCACCTTTCTTATTAACACATATTGAACCATCACAACCTAATGTTATTAAAAAGTGCTCTGCATTTATCTTTTTACACAAAATTTTAACAACATCCTCTATATCGGAATATTTGTTTTGAGCAGCAAGTCTGGCTTCAGAAGCATCCAAACAAATAAATTGTGTCCGCGAGTACTTGGTAATAAGATTATAGCCTGCATTAGCGCCATTTGTTTGCGCATTTACTGCTAATTTTTTTGCTTGGCCCGCTAACAGGTTAATTATTTTTTGGGTAATAAACCCATGACCAAAGTCAGAAACTAAAACCAGGTCATATTCATTTATTACCGATTTCAAATAATCAATAATTTCGTTTTCTATTTCATCTGAAATATTATTATCGTTAATATGGTTAATTTCGAAAATCTTTTGTTCTCGGTATATATTAATATATCTTTTTTTGGTGATAGTAGGTCCATCATCTCTATAAAAAAACTTTGTGCTAACATTTGGTTTAAGGTTGTTTGATATAAAATCCTCTTTGGTGTCGTATTTGCCCAACAAGGAGACTAAGTTAACATTTTCAGATAAACCAGCTATATGATTCGCAATAGCAAAAGCTCCACCTGCAAAAACCTCACGATTAATATATTTATGCACAATGAGCTGTGCTTTTGGGGATTTACCCATGGATTCACAGTAAAAGTATTCATCGATTATGCCGTCACCAATTAGCATAACTTTTAATTTCTTAATAGAGTTAAGCTTTTCAGCTATAAAATTTGAATCATATTTCTGCGAAAATTCTTTCAGGAATTCCCTTACCTCATCGGGATAAATAGTCAGGAAATTGTTAATTATCTGAGAAGATTCAAGGGGAAACCCATCTGTTTTGTAAATCTTACTTTTCCCAAAATACAACTCTTTTTGTTTTTTATATATCTTCTCATGGTTATCAAGATCCTTTTCTATGTTAGCCTTTTTCTCCGCGAAAATATTTGGTTTAATTCTCTTAACACATTCAAATGAAGTTTTATCACTTACTAGGCAGATAAAATCAACCATTTCCAATGAAGCTATATTTTCCATCCTTAAATTCTCCGAGAAAATGGGTCTCCCGTATCCTTTTTTCACATCTTTGTCTTTAATGACAGTAACTATAAGGACATCTCCTTGTTTTTTAGCCTCATTAAGGTGTTTTATAATTCCTGGGTGAATGAGATCAAAAGTACCATGGCTTTGTACAACAACCTTGCCTGCTTTTTTTAGACTTTCTACTTTCTTAACAAGCCCATCTAACAGAAATATTTTATTTTTAATTGTTTGTTTCATAAATAGACGCAGGTTTGTACTGATAAACGCAGAAATCTATTCTCTCGAATTATTAAACGCTTTACGTTTGACCTCTGGCTTCATAGCGAAATTAAGTAAGAGTCCAAATTCATATCCGTTGCCTTAAGATAATTCAACAACTGTGCCTCATTTTTCTCAATTAATCGCTTTGTTGCTTTTATTCCTATAATTACCTTGTTATCAATTAGCATATCGGCAAAATATCCACCTATAATTTCACTATCATAAGACACCCTTATGCAGACTGAGAAACTGCAGGAATGCCTGCCCCTTCAAATTCTATCATCATTGCATTTTTATAAATCTTTTCTAAAAATCCATACCCGAGTTTGTTATAGATTTTAAAGAAGATATTAAAAATTCTCTCGGTTAATTTTTTAAATTTAAAATCCTAAAAATCTACGCTAATCTGTGCTCTGAAATGTTTCTTCAATAATTTCGTAGATGAAAACACAATTTCATGAGTAAACCTTAGTTTCGCGCCGATTTCCTTTAATACTTTAAATTCTTTCTGTATTTTACCGGTTTTATCTTCCAGTTTCTCAAACTCCTGCCCTTTGACATAAATATCGGGTCTCAATAGCCTCAATGTTTTTTCAGCAGTCGGCCATTTGTTAATAGCGACATAATCCACACATTCTAAAGCCGCGATAGACTCCACTCTTAAGTCCTGACTGAACACTGGTCTTTCAGGCCCTTTATCGACCCAAATATCCGGAGTAACTGTAACAACAAGCACATCTCCCATCTTCTTCGCCGCCTGGAAATATTTAATGTGCCCCGGGTGCATCAAATCAAAACATCCATGGCAATGAACAATCTTCTTGCCATCGACTTTCAGAATCTCTATTTTTTCGGTAATTTCTTCAATATTAAGAATTTTCATTTTTGTACGTCATGGCGACGGTTTTAGCTTCTCAGATTCACCCATAGAAGAATGCCTGTGAAGGCTTCAATTAGCTGATATAGACAGATAAACATAAAGTTTTTTTTTAAAAATCCAGAGAACCTACGTTCATCAGTATCCAAAATAATTATTCAACCCTTTAATCTTTTCTCTGCTTCATTTATTGCCACCCAAAGAGCAGGAATAGTATATTCATGGTTTCCCTTAACATAATAACTCTCTCCTCCTTCAGCCACTGTTCTAACAAGCATTGTTTTACAGGGTCTGAAATAATAGGCTGGGCTGTCTTTAGGCGGTTCTTTTCTATAATTCCTAGGTAGATTATAAAGATCACAAACCAGAGTAGTAAAATGCTTAATAACTGTTCCTTTTTGATGGGTAATATTTCTTGCCATGCTAAGGGCTTTTAAAAAAACTTCAGGGGCCATTACAGAGCTACCGAAATTCATAACCACCCCATTTTCAAGATTCTCTATCACAAAAGCAAACCTTAGAAAATCATTATATGAAAGGGCCCCAGTTGCTGCGCCATCACAATTAGGATGTTCATGTATTATGTCGTATCCTATTCCCACATGAACGGTAACAGGAATATTTAACCTATAACCGGCTGCAAGCAAGCTTATTTTTTTGTGATGGAAATCTCCTTCAGCAATAGCCCTACCCACGGCATATCCCATTCCGGTCTTCTCATCTTTTTTATACGCGTGATTAATAATATCATTAAGGATACCTGTTTCTTTCCATAATCCGAACTGGCCGTTTTTTATATAATGAGCCACGCTTTCCGTAGTTGCGCCCATCATTGCAAACTCAAAGTCATGAATTATGCCAGCGCCACTCATCGCCAAACATGAAATATATTCTCTTTCCATCAAATCAATAAGGTAATTTTGAACACCAGAACGAATAACATGCGCTCCCATCATAAGTATGGTTGAAGCCCCCTTTTTTTGTGTATAAATTATGTGTTCAGCAGTTTGCTTAATCCCCTCATTGATATCCGAAACGTTAACGTTGCCCAATTGATTTATACTTGAAAGGCTTAAGTTATTTTTTCTTTCCGATAAAGGCTTGAGGGTAAGGTGACGTTTATTAAAAATTGGGAATAGCATGCTTCAAGTTATGATATTGATGTTTTGATTATTTATCAAGGTCTTTTTTAAGCATAATATTGTAGTGCACCCCTAAAATCAAGCGGCGATTTTAGTAGTAGATAAATAATAATATTTTTCAGCCTGATCCGGTGTTTTATGAAGCAAAGAAGAATGAGGAAAATGGCAGTTGTATTGCTCAACCCAGCACTTAAGTTCTTTTTTAGATTCTTTAAGGGACTCAAAGACTTTATGAGATTTTGTCTCAAACTTCTTAAGCCAGTTGTAATAGGTGTTTTGCGTAATCTGGTGTCGGTTGCAAAGCCCCGAAAGTAGCATTTTGTTCTGGAGGCTCTCCAGAACAATCTTAGCTTTAGTCTTAGAATCCCATTTACGGTATTTCATAATGCTCCCCCTTACTAAAGTTGGTATTATAGTAGTAAAAACTACTAATTTACACCAGCTCTCTTAATGGGGTGCAAGATACACCTTTCACCTGCTGTTTTTTTGCAATGCTTTAAAGAATGTAAAAGAACTCTGAAAGAAGATGGCGAACTAATAATCCATACTTCACCCAACCGGTGGTATAACGATTTTGGTTATCATTTATGGGAACAGCCAATAAATAAAATATTAAACCGTATTTTTAAACAAAATCTGCTGACCAGGAAAATACGAAATGAAGCAGACTTGAAAGTTCACATTAATTAGCAGACGGTATTTAGACTGAATGATTATTTAAAAAAGGCCGGTTTTCAAACTAAAATTTGGTTGGGGAATGAATACACTAAACCCGTCGCGAAGAATTCATTAAGACAGCGAATCTCAGAATTTGCTCGTCAGACAGTTTGTCATCTTTATCCTTTTTCTTTAATCTTTCCTTTAAACCTTCTTTTTTCAAATAATATATGGGCTGTAGCTAAAAAGTAGACGAAAAAAAGATAAGAGAACCTTTGCTTGGTAATATAGTTCATTCAATTTTATAAAGCACAAAGTTACTTTTTTTATAATCGGCTACAGGATAGTTTTCTCGTAAAAAAGAAGAAAATTCATTCCTGTCGATATAGTCCTTATGTGGATAAATAGAAAGATAATATTTAGGTTTACTATTTTGGAGTATTTTTTTAAACGCATCCAACTTCTCTAGACCTAAATTTCCTCTTAATACTGCAACCTTCCTATTAACATAATATCCCAACGATCCAACATTTGATTCGCTTATTATTCCGTAAACATTCTTAGGAAAATGTTTGTTAAGATTTTCAACAGCATTGGGAATCATTTTAACCGCTTTAGGAGTAATGAATCCAGAGTTGGAATACCCCGCAATGGTTCCAACTGTAAATAGCAAAAGTAAAAACATCCCTGATGGTTTTTTATAAAAACTTTCATCTGGAATATTGTCGTAAATAAAGGAAATAGATTTGGCAATTAGCCACGCCATTGGAAACAGCCATGGAAGGTAATAGTAGAGGTGTATTTGTTTGTTGATTAAAATAAAATAAAATACAAATGAAATTAACCAAAAAATGAGTACAGAATCTTTTTTTCTCAGGAGACCGAGCCCTAAAACAAATAATCCGAACCCGATGGGAGTTAAGATTTCGCCCGAAAAAAATTGAAACTGCGTTTTAAAAAAAGAATAATCTGTTACCCAGGAAAATGATAAAAAGTGCATACCATCTTTCCCAACTGGCCCAAGAAGTGCGTTTGCATCCGTTAAATGATTTTGAAAAAAATTATTAGCATGAAAAATCCATAGCCAGCATGGTGTTAAAATGGAAAGCGCGATGAAGTAAATTTTCCAATTAGAAAAGGTACTAACACCGCATTGTTTGATAGACAGGCATAAAAACAAAATGCCTATGGGCTGAATAGATGCATTTAGCACAAAAAGAACAGTGCCTGATAGAATAGTTAGGCAAAAATATTTCCACTGCATTTCCCTGAGATATTTATCGAAATAGTAAACAGTTGCCATTAAAAAAAATAGCATGGAAGGGTTTGGTTGAACTGCTCTTGTGTAAATGATTGAAAGAGGGGAAAAGCAATAAATCATTAAAGCTATTTTTGCTATGCGTTCAGATGTGTGGTTAATTAAAAAGCGATAAAAATAAATGCCTGCTAATCCGGATAACAGGATGGAAATAAAACGGCCGATCCATTCCTCATAACTGCCATATATTTTACATAGCAATGCCATGAGCGAATTATAAAGCGGCATTTCTATTAAATAGTAATTACTGTGGTCAGCCATATACATTTTCGGATAAAGGAAACTCTCCAAAGAAATACCTTCAATGAATAAAAATTTTGAAACAGAGGCAGTCATAATTTGCCTAACTCCCCCAGCTTCTAATATTGGTTGGTCTATGTTAATAAACCTTATGCACCATAATAAAAAATAAAATATTAAAAAATTATTAGAGAACATTTGGTAAAAAACGGATTTAATGGCGCTATTTCCAAAATTCAAGTGGTCTGGATCTTTGATAGAATTTTTTTCCATTATCTTTCTCATATCTAACACCTTTGAATCAGCCCCTGATGTATATCTTCAATGATATTATCCATTGAGTATTTATAGCTCCAGTCGGGATAGTGTTTTTTGAATTTAGATACGTCACTGATATACCAAATGTGATCACCTATTCTATTCTTTTCAAAATATTTCCAATTCATTTTCTTACCCGTAATGTTTTCACACATTTCTATTGCTTCAAGTACGGAACAATTACTGTAACGGCTCCCTCCCATATTGTAAACTTCTGCGACTCTTGGCTTTTTAAAAAAACTGTATAATGCATTAACAAAATCATAGCTGTGAATATTGTCTCGTACCTGTTTCCCCTTATAACCAAAAACAGTATATTTTCCTCCGGTAATAACGCATTTTATCAGGTATGATAAGAAACCATGCAGTTGAGTACCTGAATGCGCTGATCCAGTTAAACAGCCTCCTCTGAATATGCCGGTCTTTATGTTAAAATATCTTCCATACTCCTGTACTAAAATATCGGCAGATAACTTTGATACCCCGAAAAGAGAATGCGTATTTTGGTCAATACTCATCGACTCATCAATCCCATGTTTATAAAACGGGTGATCTTTTTTTATCTCCCATCTCTTTTCATGCTCAACTAAAGGTAGCTTATTCGGTAGATCACCATAGACCTTATTAGTAGATGTAAAAATAAAAACAGATTCAGCGCAGTACTTCCTTGTCATTTCGAGTAAAATAAGAGTTGCATCTGCATTGATGCTGAAATCGGTAAAAGGCTCTTTAGCAGCCCAGTCATGAGACGGTTGCGCTGCAGCATGAATAATTAACTCAACATCCTTGTTATGCGTTGAAAAAACTTCTTCCATAGCGGCCTTATCACGAATGTCTTTATGGATGTGGATATAGGCTTTATAGTTCTTTTGTAATAGGTTTTTGCTCCATTCAGTGCAGGCGTCATCACCAAAAAATGTTTTACGCATGTTATTATCTATGCCGATAACTGCAAAACCTTTTTCAATGAAAAACCTAACGCACTCGGATCCGATTAATCCTGTGCTACCGGTTACTAATATTTTTTTCAATTAAATATCCTTTTGAGAAGTTTGTAACGATTCATATTTAGTTTTTTTATGACTTGTCTTATAATAAATGATTAGCAATATTATTTAGATTTTGGATTAAATCTCTTTCCCCCGTAACTTAAGAAAGAACAATTTGCATAAAACAAAAAAATAATTTGGGCCGTTTTTCATCAAAACAAAGCTTGAAAATCCCATATTAACGGACCTGTTTATCCAGGAAATTGGAACTTCTTTAACATTGTACCCCTGCAAAATAGGTAATAATCCGGTTTCCGCATTGGCGGAGAAACCATTTGACTCAATCTTTAAACGTTTAGCTACTTCGCGTTTCATCAACTTAAGGTTATTTGAAATATCTCGGAAATTTTCTTTCAATAAAAAATTTGCCAAAATATGGAACCCTCTGTTGGCTAAAATTTTTGTAAAGGCATAATTTAAAAGTACACTATTACGGGAAAACCGGCTGCCTATTGCGACATCCGCTCCATCAACTATGGCATCAAAAAGATCCGTAATCTCTGGTAAAATATGTTGGAAATCGCAATCCAACATAAGGATGTATTCGCCATTAGCTGTGCTAAGACCGTCGCGTAAAGCTCTCCCAACTCCGTTAGGCATTGAACGGCGGATAAGTTGAACTTTTGGGTAAGTTCCTCTTAATGCCTTTGTTACCTCCCCTGTTTTATCGATGCTGTTATCATCCAAAATAATAATTTCATTAATGTATTCATCGTAATAACCAGTGAGATGTTCTATTAAAGGGGGTATGTTCTTTTCTTCATTGTGGCAAGGAACTATCACCGACACCTTTCCTTTTAATGAATTATGTTTTGCGAGATTAATCATCGGCCTTTTCCAGCTCTCTGGGGGGGGGGTTTGAGCCCATATATAGAGTGAACCTGCAAAATTTCTAAGGTATGGTGTATTCTCCAGGATTAAACTTAAATTTTGCATAGGCCATAAAAGCTTTTGTGGAATTGGAGGGTAAAGAAAATCATAAGGAAGTACCTTTATCCCACAATATCCGATTTCAGAAATGATAGTAAATAGATCTATTCTGTTCCTTGGGCGAAAATCAAAATCATTCCTACCTTTCAAAAAAGGCATTAACCTTGAGAATAGCATTCGGACATTAAAATAAATATTCCATGGGTTTGGTTCAAAAAATAATATTTGTCCACCAGGGTTCAAAAGTTTTTTCACCTCAACCAATAGAGAATTATTCTCATCATTTGTTAGAAGGTGCCATCCTATAATAAAATTAAATTTGCGACTCTTTAATTTCCCGGGGAAATCATCCATGAGGACAGGCTCAACAGCCGTGCTACTTTGTTTGTTTTTCATAATTGCGTAGCTTTCCGGATCAAAGGTTGCGGCACAAATGGGGTTGGCGCCTTTAGTCAGCTGAGCAATTTCATTGGACCATTGTCCTGACGCGGAGCCAAGTTCAAGGATTGTCTCTCCAGGCAAAATATGAAAAAGATGGCGAACCATTTGCGCGCGCCATTTTAACCGGAAACTTAAGAAATGATCTGCTTTTTCCCAATAATCAATGCGAGCCTGTTCAAGTTTTTTTAATATTTTTGATAAATCCACGTTAGTTAAAATATCTTACGCAGTTTAAGACGAAAAAGATTTTTACAATCTTTTAATGCAGATTTGAGTATCTTAGAATTTTTATTTTCGGCTGTTTCTGAAAATAAATCCCTGGTTAGAAAAAATATTCTCTGAGGTTTTCTTAAAAAGTAAAAGAAATAAAACAAACCTGTTCCTATTATTACCAGAATAGAAAGTTCATAGTCATTAAATCTCGGATTAAATGATGTTTTTCTGGCTCCAAAATCCTGAAATGTAAACAGGCTTATCAGGTATTCATCTGATAATTCTGTAATAACTCCTTGTTTTTGTAAATTTCTGAATGATTCTGTGTTGGGTTGAGGAGAGTAAGCATTTAAATTAACATTTGTAAATCCTATGAGAGCGCATTTTATGATTGCAGTATAAGTTTTAAGAACGCTCATATAATTGTCTTCCGGAAACCCAATGATAAAAAAACAGCCTACGTTAATACCTGCCTGAAGAGTTTCTTTGCCAGATTTATACATGCGAGTAAGGTTGATTTTCTTTTTAATTGCTTTTAAGACCCGAGGGTCTCCGGATTCCGGGGCAAATGCCAATTCATGACAGCCGGCGGCATTTAATTTTTTGGCTACTTGATAATTAATACATTCACTTCTGGTACCTGCCGGCATTTGAAAAGTAATTTTCATGTTTCTTGAAATGATCTCATTACAAAAATCAATAATCCAGTCAGATCGAACTAAAGCTGTAAGGTCTTCAAACTGGAAGTCAGTGATGTCGTATTTTTTTTGGTATAATTGCATCTCATCAACAATCTTTCTGTAATTTCTTGGTATCCACCGGGTTGTCCACATATTAGGGTTGGTGCAAAAAGTGCACTTAAAAGGACATCCTCTTGTGGCAAGCATTGGAATAAACCTTCCTTGAGATGATCCATGTGGCTGGTTGTGCTGAATATAGGATTCTATTTCGAACAAATCCCAGTAAGGCCACGGAATAGAATCAATATCTCTAATTCGAGGTCGTCTGTCATTGATATGAATCTGTCCGGAGGGGTCGCGAAAGGCGATTCCTTTGACATCCTCAAGTGATTTTCCATGTTCAAAAAAGTGTATTAATTCTACAACGGTTTCCTCTCCCTCGCCGAGTACCACAACATCGAAGGGAGCTTGCTTCAATGAAAACTCTGGAAAACCAGTAACATGTTCTCCCCCAACAATAATGTAAGCGGAAGGAAATTCTCTCCTGATAACCTTAATCAATTCTCTTACATATATCCAATTTGAAGAGAACATGCATCCCAATCCGATTACCTCTGTTTCTGAAGGAATTTGTTTGATAATATCATCATTACTTAAACCTCGAACGTAAATTTTGTTATAAGGGAAGTAGTTTTTTAACGCTGAACCGAAACCATCAATGACCGATATCTGGTGTCCGAAATTTTTCAGCACAGCGGCAATATAAGCCAAACCAATTGGAGGCATGCATACTGTTGAAACGAAATTAGTCGTGGAAATAAATTTTGGTGGTTCAATTAAACAAATTTTCATTTTTATATTTTATTTTGCCGAGTTTCATTATGTTTGATGCAATGTTCGACATCAAAAGCGAATCAAGTATAATTCAGTAAATTATTACCGCAATGATTTAAAAAATCACAGTTATCAAAGGAGGCTCTGATCATCCCCAGTCTTTATTTAACTTATCATTTCATATTAAATAAAAACAGGAGAGAATCAAGCATGAAAGTTTAATACGAAGCAAAAAAGTATAACAATTAAAAAAATAAAGATAGAAAAGATTGTCTATTGATCATAGCTTTAAAGCACGAATTTAGTCTGAAACCGTAGAAAAAAACGAATTATTATACGATTTGGGATTTTACTTTATTGTCAAGTGAAAGTATGGTATCATAAAATTTTAAAATTATAACCTTAAATTTGTAGAGGAATGATACTCAATAATTTAAAAACTATAACTAGAGTAGATAAAGGATTATTGCTTCGCCATATTTCAGGATTTAGTGAACAATGCCAGAGAGCTGTTGATATTGCAAAAGCCTGCCCGAATTTTTCTAAGCCAAAAAAGGTTCAAAATATAGTGATACTTGGGATGGGTGGCTCCGCTATTGGCGGGGATTTGCTAAAAACTCTTTTCATTAATGAATGCCCGATACCCATTATAGTTAATCGAAATTATGATTTACCGCAATTTGTTAATGAAAAAAGTCTGGTGTTTGCAGTTAGCTACTCAGGAAACACGGAAGAAACTTTAACTGCTTTTAAGGAGGTGCTTAAAAGAAAGTCAAAGGTTGTAGTTATTACAAGTGGTGGTAGATTAGAATTTCTTGCAAACCGACAGAAAGTACCATTAGTTAAAATTCCTACGGGAATACCACCCAGGGCTGCTATGGGGTACCTTTTTTTCCCAATGATTGTCTTTCTTCAAAAATGGAATATTATTGAAAATCAAACCCTGAATATAATAGATACTATTAATGCTATTCAGAAGCTGGAAGAAAAGTACAACAGTCAGAAGAGTACCCCGGGTAATTGTGCTAAGGAACTAGCAGCGAAGTTACATAAAAAAATTCCATTGATAATTGGGATTGAAAACTCAACGGATGTTGTGGCATTGAGATGGAAATGCCAACTGAATGAAAATAGTAAAAACCTTGCATTTGCACAGTTTTATCCGGAATTAGGACATAACGAGATAGAGGGATGGAAAGGCATAGGGAAATTTTCAAAAAATTTTGTAGGTTTGTTTTTGAGAAAATCTGATGAATCAGAAGATTCCATCCATCGAATTGATGTCATAAAATCTTTTTTAAAAAATCACGTGAGTGAGATTATCGATGTAAAAGAGCAAGGAAGCAGTAAATTAACACAAATTTTCTCACTCTGTCACCTGGGAGATTATGTAAGTTTTTACCTTTCTGTTTTGAATAAAGTTGATCCAACTCCTGTTAGCAATGTAGATGCACTAAAGGATAAGCTGAGAGATCAAAAGAGAATGGTATTGAAAAAGAGCGCGAAAGCACTCAGATAAAACCTTTCTTATACGAGCAAGCGCTGCAATGAAATCCCTCCTTGTTAAACTGTTTTCCAGTTGTAAAATATGGACTATGAAAAATTAATAGAGCGTTTCCTAAATAATGTGTCATTTTGACCTCTTCGCTTCTGTCATTCCGAACGAAGAGAGGAATCTTAAATGACTACGCTCAGGACAAGCTCTTCTGAATGACAAGAAGGGCTCAAAATGATAAAACCGGCATTTACTTTATTTATGCCTATTTTCTAAGCTTTTTTTACTATGGAACGAATCAGAAATTTCTCAATTATTGCGCATATTGACCACGGCAAATCAACTTTGGCTGATCGCATCCTCGAATTTACCGGTGCACTTTCTCAGAGAGAGATGATGGATCAGGTGCTCGACACCATGGAACTCGAACGAGAAAGGGGTATAACGATAAAAGCTCAGACAGCTCGCCTTATATATAAATATAAAGATGGAAAAGAGTATATTCTTAACCTCATAGATACTCCAGGACATGTTGATTTTAGTTATGAAGTTTCACGCAGCCTTGCCGCCTGTGACGGAGTTTTGTTGGTAATTGATGCTTCCCAGGGAATACAAGCTCAAACCATAGCAAACATAAATCTCGCCATTGAACATAACCTTAAGATTATACCGATAATTAACAAAGTTGACTTACCCAATGCCGATCCCGAAAATGTAAAAAAGCAAATTGAAGATGTTCTGCATATAGATTCCTCTGACTCTATTTTAGTAAGCGCCAAACAGGGAATCGGGATAAAAGAAGTGCTTGAAGCAATTATAGTCAGAATTCCACTTCCCAGCGGTAAAAAAAATGCTCCTCTAAAAGTTTTAATTGTCGATTCATGGTATGACTTGTACCAGGGGGTCGTCCTGCTGGTTAAAGTGTTTGACGGGATATTAAAAAAAGGTATGGTTGTTAGATTAATTGCTACAAAAAAAACAACCGAAGTAGAGTCTTTGGGAGTCTTTGCGCCCACCGCAAAAAATAAAGATGATCTCATTGCCGGTGAAGTAGGTTTTCTTATCCCGGGGCTGAAAGACATTAAAGACACAAAAATAGGTGACACTATTACCTCTGAGGTAGAACCTCTTTCAACTCCGCTCCCAGGATATAAAGATGCTAAGCAAATGGTTTTTTGCGGTCTTTATCCGGTGGATAACTCCCAGTTCGATTTCCTGCGTGACTCCCTAGAAAAGCTTCACCTTAATGATTCCTCTTTTGTATTTGAGCCTGAATCTTCAAAAGCTCTGGGATTCGGATTTCGCTGCGGTTTTCTTGGCTTACTGCATATGGAAATAGTACGAGAAAGATTGGAAAGGGAGTATAATTTAAAGCTCATAACTACAGCCCCAACAGTAGTTTATCATGCTGTTACCGTGAATGGGGAAATTGTTCTGGTGGAAAACCCTTCTAATATGCCTTCACCCAGTGAGACGTCTGTAATAAAGGAGCCATTTATTGAAGCTACTATTATTACACCTATTGAATTTATTGGATCTATCATCAACTTATCTCAGGAACGAAGAGGCATCCAAAAGAGTTTAAAATATTTAAATGACAATTTAACTATGCTGATTTATGAGCTACCTCTTAATGAAATGGTTTTTGATTTTCATGACCGCCTAAAGTCAATTTCAAAAGGCTACGCTTCTTTTGATTACAAATACTTGAATTTTCGTCCCTCCAAATTAGTAAAATTGGATATACTGATTAATGGAGATTCAGTGGATGCTTTATCGATTATAGTTCATAAAGAAAAGGCTTATTATATAGGAAGAGAATTGGTAAAAAAAATGAGAAATATTATACACAGGCAGATGTTTGAAGTAGTTATTCAGGCTGCTATTGGAAGCAAAGTAATTTGCAGAGAGACTGTAAAGGCATTAAGAAAAAATGTAACGGCCAAGTGTTATGGTGGAGATGTTACGAGAAAAAGAAAGTTGCTGGAAAAACAGAAGGAAGGTAAAAAAAGAATGAAGCAAATTGGAAAAATATCAATCCCGCAAGAAGCTTTTTGGGCAATTTTAAGTACCGATAATAATTGAGAAAGGACACAAGCCTTCAACCGTTTATTATCAGCGATCAGCATGACGAGAAAAAAACAATATGTTTTGATTAGACAGGCGTCATGCTGTTAAAGAGGTGCTCTGAAGAAAAATTTATGAAAAAAAATAAAGAGGATATTGATATAAATTCGGAAAGAAAAAAAACAGTCTTTAGGGAATATCTGGAAGCCATTATTATAGCCCTAATCTTGGCGCTATTTATACGTGCATTTGTTGTTCAGGCTTTTAAAATTCCATCGGGTTCTATGGAAAATACTCTATTAATTGGAGATCACATTTTAGTAAACAAGTTTAGCTATGGAATTAAGATCCCTAATAAAATATTTTTCTCAAATACTAAACTATTTGGGGATATTCGATTTTTTGAAGAAATGCCTGAACGGGGAGATACGGTTGTCTTTGAATATCCAAAAGACGAAAATAGGGATTTTATTAAAAGAGTAGTCGGTTTGCCAGGAGAAGTTTTAGAAATAAAAGCTCAAACCCTTTATATTAACGGCAAACCAATTACAGAGCCATATGCAATCCACCGTAACCCTTACAGTGAAGACAGGCCAATGCATCCAAGAGATAATTATGGACCGGTTGTTATACCGAAAAGAAAATTTTTTGTGATGGGTGATAATCGGGAAAATAGCCAAGACAGCAGGTACTGGAACTTTTTGGATATGGATCGTGTTAAGGGAAAAGCTTTTATAATTTACTGGTCATGGAACAGTGAGAAATTTAGCTTAAGATGGAACCGACTCGCAAAATTAATTAAATAAAAAAGGGGACGCAGATTCCTAGGATTTTTTTATATTCATGGTCTTATTTGGGTTTGTCTGTGAATTTAAGTTCTCGCAGGCACTCATCCATGGGCGAATCTGCCAAGCAAAAATCTGTGTCCTATGCTCTTCTTTGAAGCACAACAAGTCGCCTCTGGTGGTTTATTAAAGGGAGTGCATAAGCATGGTTTTTCACAATGCTATACTCATTGCTAAATGATTTTTTAAAGGCACGTATTTCTTTGTCAACAGAAGGCCCTTTCATAAAAATTGCGAAACCGCCTCTTTCAAGACATGATGATACACGTGGCAACGTCTTTGATATCGGTTCTAATGCCCTTGTAATTACTGCTTTTACTTTGGTTTCAAAATTTTGATTAATTTTTTTAGGAAAAATGTTAGTGTTGTTCAGATTTAATGAATCAGTAACTTCTTTTAAAAATTGAACACGCTGCCTGCGAGATTCAGCTAAAATTATTTTCTCATCCGGAAACAAAATTTTTAAAAGAATCCCTGGAAAGCCAGCACCTGACCCTATATCAAGTAGCGGAAAAGGGATAGTAATTAATTTTTGGACAATGAAGCAATCCACATAATGTTTAAGTATAATTTCATTAAAATCTCTGATACCGGTTAGGCAGGACTCTTGAGTCCTTTGCTGAATTAGGTTATGATATTGCCAGAGCTTATTTAACTGGACATTATTTAGATTGATGGCGTATTTTTTCAAAAGTTGGCTCATTTTGTATTTATCTTCAGGCATTTTTTCGTATAAATTTTAAATAAAAAAATAACGATAATTTAAGCAGTATTTCGCTTGACATATCTTTAAAATATAATATAATAAATAGTTTATGTAAATTATGAATTGCTGGCGTAGCTCAACTGGTAGAGCAGCTGATTTGTAATCAGCAGGTCATGGGTTCAAATCCCTTCGCCAGCTCCAAAAGTAATTGAATTAATGGTGATAGTTTCCTTCCTTCATTTTACTGCATTTTTTAAAATTTGATACTTTTTCTTTAATATATTCATGCAAAAAATCGAAATTTGAAGAAAATTTTTAGTAGTGCAATGGGGCTAGGGGAAAGGAATACGTTGCATGGAGAGGTTCCCGAGTGGCCAAAGGGAACAGACTGTAAATCTGTCGGCTTATGCCTACGAAGGTTCGAATCCTTCCCTCTCCACCAGAATTGGTTATTAGTCGGTTGTCATTAGTTATTGGTTATTAAATAAAAACATGTTTCCGTTGTCAAATGATAATTGAGTAATGAATTTTTTGCGGGAATAGCTCAGTTGGCTAGAGCATCAGCCTTCCAAGCTGAGGGTCGCGGGTTCGAGTCCCGTTTCCCGCTCCAAGGAAATTATTATTGCCCGCGTAGCTCAGTGGTGGAGCGCTTCCTTGGTAAGGAAGAGGTCATCGGTTCAACTCCGATCGTGGGCTCCATCAGATGTATTTTTTTCTGTTAGAAGGAGATCAAATGGCGAAAGAGACATTTAAACGAGATAAGCTTCACATGA
>CAJXCL010000030.1 GCA_913051775.1 uncultured Nitrospirota bacterium
TCCAGCAATTAACGGTGGATTCATATGGGATGATGATACTTTTTTAACAGATAATTCCATTATGGCCCAACCGGATGCCTTAAAGCGTTTCTGGGTGACAACAGAAGCTCCAGATTATTTTCCTCTGGTTTCCACATCCCTATGGTTACAGCGATTAATTTGGGATCTCAATCCCATGGGATACCATATTTTCAATATAGTTTTGCATGCTTTTAATGCTGTTATGTTATGGCTTATTCTCTGCAAGTTGAGATTTCGGGGTGCCTGGCTGGCAGCAGTGATTTTTGCCGTTCACCCTGTTCACGTAGAGTCAGTAGCATGGATCACAGAAATTAAAAATCTTCAATCAACATTCTTCTTTATGCTGTCATTAATTTGTTATTTAAACTTTACAAATAGTCAAAAAAAGCAATGGTATCTTTTTTCCGGAATATTTTTTTTTATGGCGCTGTTAAGCAAAACATCTGTTGTTATGCTCCCCCTTATACTCCTTCTCTATCACTGGTGGTCGGATGGGTCTTTAAGGAAGAAACAATTGATTAATACTATTCCTTTCTTTGTTTTTTCTGCTATTTTTTCGGCGGTTACTATTTGGTTTCAGTACAATCGAGCCGGTGCTGTTGGGGAGCCGTGGTCTGCAGGGTTATTAGAACGCATTCTTGTTGCAGGTCGAGCAGTCTGGTTTTATATGGGAAAGCTGGTATTTCCTCTTGATTTAATGTTTATTTATCCTCGCTGGTCTATTGACCCGCAAAAGCTTAGCTCGTATATACCAACAGTTGCCCTGATAGTTATAGTTGTCTTTTTCTGGAACAAGCGTAAGACATGGTGGGGATGTCCCATTCTCGCAGGTTCGGGTTATTTTGTGATTAACCTATTTCCTGTTTTAGGTTTTTTTAATATTTATTTTATGCGTTACTCTTTAGTAGCTGATCATTGGCAGTATTTGGCAAGTCCTGGCATCATTGTGATGTTTGTATGGATTGTTACATTGCTGCTTGATTATTCTTCTTTAGCCCAGTCTCCAGACGGGGCTGCTATTGAAGAGGGTCAAGTTCAATTGAAGAAATATTTAAAAGTATCGCTAGGAATGCTTTTACTTGGATTCCTAGCTTTTTCCACTTTTCATAGAGCGAAGATATTTAAAAAAAACTTTTCTATCTGGGAAGATACACTGCTTAAAAATCCTGGAGCCTGGATGGCGCATAACAATATGGGTATTGAACTGGAAAAACAGGGGAAGTTGAATGAAGCCATCAAACATTATAAAGAAACTCTGAGGCTAAACCCGCGTTATGCTATTGCTTATAATAATTTAGGACTCGCTCTAAAGCAAAGAGGGGATTTTGAAGAAGCAGCTATTTACTTCAGGGAAGCTATCCGGAATAATTCCAAATTCTGGGAGAGTTTAAATAATCTTGGATATGTCCTTAATACCTTAGGGAGGGTGGAGGAGGCTGCAAGTTATTTCGAGCAGGTATTAGCAATAAATCCATTTTCCGTAGAGGCGCATAATAACCTCGCAAATATTTTGGATGCGAAAGGGAAAATTGAGGAGGCAAAAAAACATTACAAGAAGGCGTTAAGCATTGATCCTGAAAATGCAAAAATTCACAACAACCTTGGGGCTCTTTTTCAGGCAGAAAAAGAGTATTTAAAATCCATAAACCATTTACAGAAAGCCCTCCAACTTAAACCTGACTTTAAAGAAGCCCGTCAAAGTCTCTCCATTGTCATGGAGCAATATAGAAAAGCAGAAGCGAAAAGAAATAAATAAACAGGATCAATTTGCAAACCTCTTGAAAATTCAACAACTCATTAAAACCAGCGAGGGGGTTCCGCTGAAGCTTTAAGAAAGCATGAAAGGACATCCCGCCTTGTCAGTATCCCCACTAATCTGGACCCTTTTACAACAGGAACTCGAATTAAATGTTTGTCCTCTAATATTTTAATTACTTCATTAATAGGAGTCTCTTCATTAACGGTTATAGTTCTTCTAGTCATTATATCTTCCGCTTTAATTGTTTTTTCATCCCGTTTTTCTAAAAGAACCCCTAATAGGTCGTATTCACTTACAATTCCTAACAGGTTCATATCGTCGTCAACAACCGGAAGACTTCCATAACCTTTATCCACTAATACCGAAGACATGCTTCTCCATGAAGTGGATGAATGACAAAAGTTAACCCCGTTTTCCATTGCCTGACCAGCCGTCAAATTGTCAATATCCTGACCACCCATCATAAATTCCGATCTTTTCATTTTTTCAGCCTCCTTTAAAGTATATAAATTACTCTATTAAATAGTTACCTTATAAAATATGAAACAATAGTTGTGTCATATAAAGCACCTCCTCTCGGTAACTTAAAGCACCCTAATTTGCAGACCACATATATAGATAGTATTAAATATAGTAACGTTTTTTTTTTTTTCAAGACTTAGCAGAAATATTATGGGAAATACGAGAGAAAAAAATAATTTTCAGCCACAAACCTCTAAAAAAACTATCAAATAGCCAGCTTACCACCCTATTTGGGCAAGAGTAGACACTGTTGGAAAATAGTTGTCAAATGCATTTTATTTCACAAATCCAGGTATTTTTTTTGCCGGGCTTGAAGGCTGCTCCTTTCTTGACATCTTGAATAGTATCGCTTAGCATGCATGAAAAACACGTTAGAATTTCGAAGGGGAGATTTTTATGCGGGAGAAAAATCTGAAAAATTTGTAAAATACCGTCCCTTTATTTTAACGCCGGACATTCTAAGGGTGTAAAGTTGAAACATATAAAAAAATATAACTTAACGCTTTTCCACCCGGTCTAAAATTTAAATTATTTAAATAGAGTAAAATGGACTTGCTGACTTTTCTCATGTTAGGCATTGGCTTTGGATTTCTGCATGTTCTTGAGCCGGACCACCTTGCAGGTATGGCTACAATCGCGTCAACTACACGAAGCAAAAAAAAGAGTTTTTGCAGGGGAGCTCTCTGGGGCATTGGGCATACTTTAACCATTCTTATTTTATATATACTATCGCAAGGACTGAGGCTAGGAATGAAGGAGACGCTATTTATTAAACTGGAAAGCTTGGTCGGCGTGATGTTAATAATTCTTGGTTTCAGAATCTTGTATAAACTGTTAAAGGACAGATATCATTTTCACCTACATGAGCATGAAGATAAAAACGAGCATTTGCATCTTCATTCTCATAAATCAAATCAATCCCACGAGCACATTCATCTTCCATTTGGTATTGGCATAGTACATGGTCTAGCCGGTAGCGGGGCGATTATTTTAGCTTTGGCTATCGAAACTCAAAATCAATTTATGGGTGCCTTGTATATTGTTTTATTCGGAGCAGGTAGTTGCATAGCAATGGGACTGTTCAGTGGATTCCTCGTAGGCTCGATAGATAAAATGGGAGAATGGATGCATAATTTTGAGAAAGTTATTACCACTTCCGTAATAATTATAGCTACTGTGTCATGCATCCTTGGGTATGGGATTATAAAAAATTCCGGTGTTTTTTAAAGTAAGGTGATATTATTAAGTCTATCCTTTAGACTGCTGCCGCTGTTATTAGTGCACTGATTATTTTTTCCGTATACTGGCACTCTTTTGAAGAAATTCATTATTTAAAGTCTTTCTATCCTGCCAAGTTTACGGTAGAAGAAGCCTTTTTCACCAGCGGAGTTGATACTTATAAAGGTGCTCATTATTAGTTTTCCTCTTGCTGTGGTTATTGCATTAAGCGTCTATTTTTTGAAGCATTCACGGAAAAAAGATTAATTTAAAGTCCCTGATAATTAGACCGGTGAGTTTTTTTATCGTACTATTTTGATAAATAGAGGGCTATCTCCTCTACTCAAAACATCCCAGATAGTTTTCGGATCTTTATCAAAAATAGTAAATTGATCTGCCTTTATTACTATCCAGCTCCCACGGGCAACTTCCGATTCTAATTGCCCTGCATACCAGGCTGCGTACCCGGCATATACGCGCATCCTGTCTTCAGAATTTTTGTTTATAATAAAGTCCATAATTGACCGGATGTCAGTACTGTAAGAAGTGTTGTCAAAAATACGATGTGCATTTTTTGTTTCCCTCTCGGTACGCAAGAGTAAAACTGGTAAAAATCTTTCGATAGGACCCCCTATAAATAAAGTGCCTAAATCTTTTTTGAGCTCTTTGAAACCTGGCAAGACTTCTGATAATGAAATCTCTGACGGTCTATTAATAATAACCCCTAACGCGCCTATATGGCTGTATTCAGCTAAAAGGATAACGGAACTTCTGAAATAAGAACCTCCCAAATCATCAGTCGCTACTAAAAAAACACCTTGGGAGAGAGGTTGATTAATCCGGGTTATGTCCTTGCTTGCTGATGGGATAACTGCCTTGGGAAAGAAGAGGAAAGCAAGCAGCAAAATAATAACAAAACGATTTTGCATGATTTTTTACTTTATTAAACTTAGCAAAGAGATGTTTAGATGTCAATGGGATTTTATTCGAATGAAAAATAGTTGCTTTAATGAGCTGACTTTAAACCAAATAAGTTGATTAGTTGACTCTCCCGCAAGAACTGAATAAAATAAAACCATATGGAAGAAAAATATAATCATCTCCAGATTGAAAAAAAATGGCAGAAAAAATGGGAAGAAAATGGCCAGTACCGTTCCATGGCTAATTCTAAAAAACCCAAACATTATGCTCTTACAATGTTCCCCTACCCGAGTGGAGACCTGCACATAGGGCACTGGTATGCCATTGCCCCGTCAGATGCAAAAGCGCGTTATATGGTTATGAAAGGACACAATGTTCTTTTCCCTATGGGATTTGATGGATTTGGCCTGCCCGCTGAAAATGCGGCCATTAAACTGGGAATACATCCGCATAAGTGGACTATCAAAAATATCGAGCGAATGCGTGATCAATTAAAGTCAATGGGCACCATGGTTGATTGGAGCAAAGAGATTATTACCTGCCACCCGGATTATTATAAGTGGAATCAATTCTTTTTTCTGAAATTCCTTGAAAAGGGATTGGCCTATAAAAAGAAATCTTCTGTAGACTGGTGTCCTAATTGTAACACGACTCTAGCTCGTGAGCAGGTTTGGGGAGATGATCGTCACTGTGAGCGATGTCAGACGCCGGTTATCAAGAAAAACCTTGATCAATGGTTTTTGAAAATTACTAAGTATCAAGATGAATTACTTGACTTCAGCGAACTCAACTGGCCGGACAGGGTTATTAAAATGCAAGCACAGTGGATTGGAAGGAGTGAAGGGGCAGATATTACTTTCATAACGGAACAAGGGGATCCTATGACGGTATTTACTACCCGTCCGGATACGCTGTATGGTGTAACATTTATGGCTATTGCCCCTGAACATCCGCTTGTCAAAAAGCTCACAATTTTGGGCAATCGGGGAAAAGTTGAAAAATTTGTTAAAGGTGTTGAAAGTCAAACAGAGATTGATAGATTAGCGGCAGATAAAGAAAAAGAAGGTATTTTCACCGGCTCCTTTGCCGTTCATCCCCTCTCTGGAAAGAAAATTCCAATATGGATCGGAGATTATGTTTTGATGGAATACGGAACCGGAGCAGTTATGGGCGTTCCCGCTCACGATCAGAGGGATTTTCTATTCGCAAAAAAATATGGACTTGATATCACAGTAGTCGTAGCACCGCACGATTGGGACGGAAAAGACTTAACAGAGGCACATGTAGACACAGGGGAAATGGTCAATTCATACAGTTTTAACGGCATCTCAAATGAAGATGCAAAAAAAGCTATTACCGATTATTTAAATGAAAAAAATTGTGGGAAACAATCTATTACTTACCGTTTGCGGGACTGGCTGATCAGCCGTCAAAGATACTGGGGCACTCCAATACCGGTTATAACTTGCAAAGATTGCGGCATGGTACCGGTGCCTTATGAAGATCTACCGGTAACTCTTCCTGAAGACGCGGAGTTCAAACCAACCGGAGAGTCCCCACTCAAATTTAATGAAGGATTTCTAAAAACGACCTGCCCGAAATGCAAAAAGGATGCAGAAAGGGAAACTGATACTATGGACACTTTTATTTGTTCTTCGTGGTACCAATATGCTTATTTGAGTCCATATCACAAAGGAGGGGCGCCTTTTGAAAAGAAAACGGGAGAATACTGGCTGCCAGTAGATCAATATACCGGTGGAATCGAACATGCAACTATGCATTTGCTATATACCCGGTTTTTTACAAAGGCTCTCAGAGATATTGGCTTGTTGGATTTCAATGAGCCGATGTTGAACCTATTCAATCAGGGAATCATATTAGGTGAAGATTCGGAGAAAATGAGTAAATCAAGGGGGAATGTTGCGAACCCAGATAAACTGATCGAAGAATATGGAGCGGATGTTGTAAGAACTTATTTGATGTTTATCGGTCCATGGGATGAGGGTGGACCGTGGAATAGCCGCGGTATAGAGGGTGCTTCCCGGTTTATGTATCGTGTTTGGAATACTGTCCTGGATAAAAAAAATGTTGGCGGGAAGCCGACAGAAAATGACATCCTTCGATTAAAACGGTTAACCCATAAAACAATTAAACGGACAACAGAGGATATCGACTCTTTTAAGTTTAATACAATGATTGCTGCACTCATGGAATTTAATAATGAACTGATCAAGCTCAAAGAGACACCTCTGGTAAATGCGCCTGAATGGAAAGATACTGTCAAAACCATTATTTTATTACTTGCGCCGATAGCTCCTCACATCACAGAAGAACTCTGGCATCGCACAGGTAATGAGAACAGTGTCCATAGACAGAACTGGCCTAAGTGGAACAGCAAGTTTATCAAAGAGGATGTTTTTACCTTGGTTGTTCAGGTTAATGGAAAAGTAAGAGATAAAATGGAAATACCCGTAAATATAAGTGAAGGTGATATAAAGGGTTTAGCCATACAATCAAAAAAAATAGAAAAATATGTAGATGGAAAACAGGTTATAAAATCAATTTATGTGAAAAATAAACTTTTAAATCTTGTGGTGAAATAGATTTAATAATCTGTGTTTATTATCAAGCACAGTATAAAAGGAGGTTTAATCATTGCCGATATACGAATATGAATGCAAAATGTGTGGTTATGTGACTTCTTTTTTCGAGAAGGCGCGGCAGCGGCTCTCAAATTTTTTTAAGCGGAAATGTGAAAAATGCAGGAGCAGGAGATTAAATAAAATCCTTTCAACTTTTACTCCGAATGCTGTTAAATCGAATGCCGACACTATGAACGAGTTATCCAAAATGGGGAATATAAATTTTATCCCGCGATCTCCAGGTATGGGAGGCCATCATGGGCCACCGCCCGGTGGTTGTCCTTATGCCAATTCCACAGACTCTCAATCTGATGATTAAGATTTTTCAGGTGGTTTTTTTAAGCCGCCTGAAGGAGGAACTCCAAAATATAGTTTAAATTTCAATTACCAATGACCAGTAATCACTAGCCATCAGCTTATTATTGATAGTTATTTTGGATTTTACGTTTTATCTTGGTTTCGGTTTCACCGCCAACCGACACTGCCATCTGCCTACTATCACTTGCGAAGTTTATTTCGCTATTAGAGTTTTGGAAGTTGTTATTTCTACTTCAGTATGCATTGCTTGTGATGTCACCAGATTAAAATGCTTCCGGATAGTTTCTGCTATTCCTTCTGCATTTAATCCGTATTTTTCTCTTAAAATATCAGGGGAACCATGCTCTACAAATTTATCGGGAATTCCAATCCGTTTTAAATGAACGTGGCCTATTCCTGCTTCTTCAAGCATTTCCATTACAGCGCTTCCAAAGCCGCCCTGTAAGACATTTTCTTCTACGGTTACAATTTTCTTTGTTCTACTGGCAAGTTTAGTAATAAGGCTCTTATCAAGTGGTTTTATAAACCGTGCGTTTAGAACAGTAACGTCGATTCCTTTTTTGGAAAGAATTTCTGCGGCATTTAGTGATGGAAAAACCATATTCCCAATGGCGATAATGGTAAGTTCATCTCCTTCCTTTAAAACCTCGGCCTTTCCAATCTCTATTTGGTTTATCTTTTTATCAAAATCAACAGAGGTCCCTGTTCCACGCGGATATCTTAAAGCAGCAGGGCCGTTAAACTCCAGAGCAGTTTTCAACATGTGTCTCAATTCATTCTCGTCTTTGGGAGCCATGAAGACAAGGTTCGGAAGATTGCGCATATAAGAAAGGTCAAACATCCCGTGATGTGTTGGACCGTCTTCTCCTACTATTCCCGCGCGATCCATTGCGAAAGTTACAGGCAGGTTCATAAGGCAGATGTCATGCAGGACCTGATCGTAAGCTCTTTGCAGGAATGTTGAGTAAACAGCTACAACAGGTTTAAGCCCTTCCAGAGCCAAGGCAGCGGCAAAAGTTACCGCGTGCTGCTCAGCAATACCTACATCATAAAACCGGTCGGGAAATTTTCTAGCGAATTTACTAAGACCGGTCCCATCTGTCATTGCAGCGGTAATGGCAATAATCCTTATGTCCTTTTTCGCTAGCTCTGTAATAGAATCACCAAATACCTCGGTATATGTTTTAGATGATTTTTTCTTTAAAAAGGATCCAGTGCCAATATTGAAAGATGAGACGCCATGAAAGGAAGGCGCTTTCTCTTCGGCCGGCTGATATCCTTTCCCTTTTTTGGTAACAACATGAATAAGGACAGGCCCTTTCAGTTTTTTTATACCTTCTAAAGTGGACACGATGTGAAAAAGGTTATGACCGTCAATAGGACCCACATAATTAAATCCAAGATCTTCAAAAATACGTCCCGGGATGAGTATCCCCTTGATGGCCTCTTCTACCCGGTGCGCTAATCGGGACACTCGATTACCTATTTTAGGGATATGCTTTAAAAGGGTGTCTATTTCATCAATTAATTTAGTATAGAGCTGACCTGTAAGGATTTTACTCAGGTAGCCGGAAACAGCGCCCACATTCGCAGAGATAGACATTTCATTGTCGTTCAGGATAACTATCAGATCGCTCTTCAGGTGACCCGCTTGGTTAAAGCCTTCAAAAGCCATTCCTGCTGTTGTTGAACCATCACCGATTACAGCAATGACGGAATGATTTTCTTTTTTAGTGTCACGGGCCTTTGCAAGGCCAAGCGCAGCTGAAATAGAGGTACCGCTGTGGCCGGTGTTAAAGGCGTCGTATTCACTTTCATCAATTTTTGGAAAACCACTGATGCCTTTGTACTGACGTAAAGTATGAAATTTGTCTTTTCGCCCTGTCAAAATTTTATGGGTGTAAGACTGATGTCCTACATCCCATACAATTTTATCGTCGGGAGTTTTAAAAATATAATGGAGAGCTAAGGTTAATTCAACAACTCCGAGGCTAGAAGCTAAATGTCCTCCGGTTTTTGAAACCGTTTCAATAATAAGCTTTCGGATTTCAGTAGCTAAAAGAGGAAGTTCCTCTTTTTTTAATTTTTTTAAATCTTTCGGGGTATTAATATTTTTTAATAAATTAGTCATTATCAATGGGTTCTTGAAATAAAATAGAGGGCTATTTCTCTTAAATGGTTAGCTGAACTATCAAAATGGTCTAAATAACCGATTCCATCATCGATTAAATTTTTTGCTCTTTTTTTAGATTCTTCAATTCCAAGTAAGGCAGGGTAGGTTGCTTTTCTGCTTTTAATATCGCTTTTAGAATCTTTTCCTATCACCGCTTGATCTCCTACAACATCCAGAATATCATCAATTATTTGAAATGCCAAGCCAATATTTTCTCCGAAATGAGTTAAGGTATCCAGATCTTTTTCAGTACATTGAGACAGAATACCGCCTGATCTGATAGAGGCGCGAATTAAACAGCCCGTTTTGTGAATATGAATATATTCTAATAGAGGAGCGTCAATTTGCTTTCCTTCTGATTGCAGATCGACCAGTTGTCCTCCAATAGTTCCCAGGGGTCCGACAGCCTGCGATAATTCATGCACAGCGCGTAAAATAGCCTCTGTAGGGATCTCTTTCATTAGTTTTGTGTCAGTCATAAGCTGAAAGGCATAAGTCTGAAGCGCGTCTCCGGCTAAGATTGCCGCTGCTTCTCCAAAAGCTCTATGGTTGGTTGGTTTTCCCCTGCGCAAATCGTCATTATCCAAAGCAGGCAAATCGTCATGAATCAGCGTGTAGGTATGGATTAATTCCACTCCCAGAGCAAAAGGCATAATTTGCTTTACCGGGCCATTAGTAGCTTCAGCAGCGGCTAAAACCAGGATAGGGCGCAGCCTTTTTCCGCCGGCAAAAACAGAGTAATGCATTGATTTGATTAAATTTTGGGGATACCGATCCGAGGGCAGTAGATAGCGCTCAAGCGCTTTATCAACCCCTTCTTTCATCTCGTTTAAATAGTCAGATATCATGTGTAGATATGGTATTTAAAAGAGCGATATTTGAATGATCCGAAAGGTATTTCTCTTTTCCTGAAATTCTTTACAAAGAAACTGTTACTATTTGAAAATATCAGCAAATCGGCCAACTGTATGACGCAGCCGTGAGGCTATAGTGCAAGCAATGTTTGTCAGGCTTTTATCGCATCTTTTGAATATTTTTACATTATATCGCTGAATTTTTTTCTTGAAAGAACCAAATATCTTGGTACTTCAATGACTTTCGCAGTTACAGAACGTTTTGAATTAATGTCTATAAGACACTTTTCGCAAATTGTAGCGCCTTTAGTTAATTATGAAAGGATGGTTTAAGTACCATCCATGGCCTCTTTTTGAAGCTCTACAAGGCCTCCAACAATATAATATAATCAATCTCTATATCTGCCTAACTCTAGAAGAGTCTGACTACGGCCGGCATTTTACGATATTCCACATGATCTGTCATGATTTCAATTTCACCGCTGTCAAGTTTGTCGAATTGAGGAACTTCACACATAAGAACTTTAAGAGCACTTTTATCTATTTTATTATCACCTTAAAAAAACTAACGGTTAAAAGCAAGAAATTATGGCTTTGTACTAGTAATTCACACCAACTCACTTAATATGGTGCAGTATATTACTTGTAATTTGATATTTGCAGTTTGTTGTTTAGCATTTGTTTTGGTTACGGTTCAGCGGCATTATGATTTTGAAACCTTTGCACTGTTAAAGGTTGCCATTTCATTATATATCTTAAGAGCTGCTTCAATTAATGTAATAGTTAAAGCGGCTCCTGTTCCCTCGCCAAGACGCATACCTAAATCAACATAAGGATTAAGTCCTAAAAATTGTAACGCTTTTCTGTGACCGTTTTCAACAGAAAGATGTGATGGAATTAAAAAAAATTTTACTTTCGGCTCTATCTTAGAGGCTATTAAAGCTCCTGCTGCTGCAATAAAACCGTCTAGCACCACTGGAATTTTCTTTGAGGCGGCGGCGAGCACAACACCTGCGATTCCGCCAATTTCAAACCCGCCTACTTTGGAGAGGACATCAATAGGATCATTTGGATCAGGATTATTGATTTTAATAGCTTTTTTAATAACTTCAACTTTATTCTTAAATGCATTGTTGTCGATTCCGGTTCCTCTGCCTGTTACTTGTTTGACTTCTTTCCCGGTTAAAACTGCTATGATTGCACTGCTTGCTGTGGTATTGGCAATGCCCATATCCCCTGTTCCTATAACATCATAATCATTGTTTTCCTCTACAAGTTCAATGCCCCTTTCCAGTGACAATATAGCGTTATTTCTTGACATGGAAGGTCCCTTGGACATGTTACTTGTTCCTGGTTGTATTTTCTTATTAATAATTCCTGAACTTTGTGGTATTTCACCTTGAACTCCCATATCAACAACTTTTACATCAGCCCCGGCGTGTCTCGCCAAAACATTAACAGCAGCTCCACCATGAGAAAAATTAAGCAGCATCTGACGCGTTACTTCCTGCGGGAAAGCGCTGACGCCTTCTTCCGCAACTCCGTGATCACCGGCAAGGGTGAAAATAACTTTTTTTGATATTTTTGGTCTTTTTTTTCCAGTGATAAAGACTATTTGTTCCGCTAACTCTTCTAACCGACCCAAACTGCCTTGAGGTTTGGTCAAGTCATCTAAATGAGCCTTTGCAATACCTCTCATCTTGTGATCAGGCTCTATAATCTTTTTGGCAGTTTCTATAATTTTATTCATGCTGTCTTTCAATAGTTTTTAAAATATATTACCGTTGAGATTGCTGAGTTCATAAAGGGAAAACACAATTCTCCGCGATCTTTGTATTGCAAATCTGTAAAATTGTGTTTCTTTAGCAGAATTTATTTTAGCAGCATCATGGCGATAGCTCATTTGGTTGTGGCCCACTGGCCGCTCTTTGGTTGAAAGGTTTTTAACTAATTTTTTCAAATACCTCTAAAAACTTTTCACAATCATGCACTTTCCTTGCATTAATCCTGACGTAATTTTTCAGCCCAAAGGAACTGCATTCACGGATTAGAATGTTATTTTCGAAAAATCTTTGATAGAGCAGTTTACTATTTATAACTTTTAAAAGAAAATAATTGGTTTGTGAAGGAATGGCAAAATAACTTTCTTTAAAATAATTAAACAACAAGTTCTTCCCCTCAATGTATTGCTTTATTTCATTTTTAAAAATATCTGGATTTTTGATTATATAGTTACCTATGCAGGCTGCCGGGTAATTAACATTCCAGGGAACTTTTAGATGGTCAAATAACCGAATAATTTTTGTTGGTGCGGCCAAATAGCCCAACCTTAATCCGGCAAGGCCAAGAGATTTGGTGAAAGACCTTAGGATAATAACATTTTCAGAAGTCAAAGATTTAAAAGATAGCCAAGGTTTTTCTACAAAATCTATATATGCTTCATCCAGGACAAACAATGTTTCTAAATGTTTCTTAAATAACTCAAGAACTGTATTATCCATATAATGCCCTGTTGGATTGTTAGGATTGCATAAAAAAACTACATCCGGTTTACTTTTAAGAGCCTCTTCCAGAGTTTCAATTGAAACAGCGAAATGATTCGATTCTTTTAAAGGTATTTTTTTTACGGTTGAAGAAAATATTTTAGCTGCCCGTTCATATTCACTGTAAGTTATTTCCGGAACAAAAACTGTGGAGTTTTTTGAGCAAAACGCCAATCCGATTAGAAAAATTGCTTCAGAAGAACCGTTTGTTATCAAGATATTTTCATCAGAAATATTTAATACTTCTCCGAGACTCTTTTTAAGTTCCTTGGAATCCGGGTCAGGATAATAGTTCAAATTTTTTGAGTTTAAAAAAGAAAAGAAGGTTTCTTCAAATTTTATCTCCATGCAGCTTGAGCTGAAATCCAAAATAGACTTATTGGTTGTTTTAGTGCAGAAAGATACACTGCCATGAATTTTTTCAGGGAGATGCTTAAATTTCAGTACTGATTTATCAATTAATTCCATATTGTAAATGCAAAAAACAAATGATTAAAAAAAAAGCCGTGGATAAAACAATAAACCGGTTGGCTAATAATATCTTTTCCGGAATAGCCGTATCAATATTGTCCCCTATGGAATAATATCCCGGTTTGGTAATTGTAATCCTGAGGGCTCCGGCCAAAGCGGCCATAGGCCATCCACCGTTAATGCTTGGAGTATTCCCATTATCTCTCAGCATAATATTCAAAGCATTTTTACTGCTGGACTTTTTTATAAACAAAGAAGATATTAAAATTAAAAGAGCGGTTATTCGCGCAGGAATAAAATTAACAGCGTCATCCAGCCGCGCAGCAAATTTTCCGAAGTATTCATATTTTTCAGTGCGATATCCGATCATTGCGTCAACACTATTAATAACTCTATATATTACAGCTCCGGTAACTCCAAAAAGGAGAAAATAAAAAATAGGAGCAATAACACTGTCATTTAAATTTTCACCTGCTGAAGCAATAGTTGCGTGGATAATTTCTTCTTCCGATAAATTGCTTCGATCTCTGCTCACTAAATTTCTAAGGTCTTCCCGTGCGAGGTTTATATCTTTTTTTATTAAATCCAAATGAACTATTTTTACGCATTCGATGAAATGTTTTATCGAAAAAGTGGATTTAAGTAAGTAGATGGAAAGGATAAGATAAAGATAAATATCGATTATTTTTAAAATATTTAATAAGAAGTAAAAAAACACTGCAATGAGAAAAAAATAGAGAATTACTTTTATCGTGCCACTCAGAAAAAGAAACCATTTATTTCTTTTTAAATTAGTATCTATTAAATAATTAAATCCTTCTCCCAGCCACACGGTGGGATGATATTTCGGGGGATATTCGCCAAAAACCATATCCACCAAAACAGCGATAAATAAAATTAACAGTTCCATTATTAGTGTTCAGCGTTCTTTCCACTACAAATCTGAAAAATTGTGTTTTTTTAGCAAAGTTTTTGTCAGACGGTTGGGTGTTAGCCAATTGATTTTGGCCATCCATAGCCTCAACTCTTCGGGCGGTTTTCCTGCAGAAACCATCCAACTCGGTTTTCCATACCGAACTGTGATTGTGATGCCTACCACCCTGCGGTCAAATGTTTTTTACTTAATTTTCGTTGGAATTCCGGCCACCACAAAAAACACTTCAGCAGCGTCTTCCGCAAGCAACCGGTTTGTATCCCCTAAAAATCTTCCATACAACCTCGCAAGTTTATTTTCACCAATAAGGCCGAGCCCGACTTCACCGGAAACAATATAAAAATCCGCATTAGAACTTTTAATTGTTTTGACCGTCCTGGAAAGTTTATTCTTAATAAATATTTCTAAATCATCATCGTTGAGATGAGAATTTTTAATTATCATGTTATTAACACAAAGCAAAATACATTCTACTAAAACAGCTGAAAACTTATCACCCTCTTTTTCTATTACATTATCGATATGGACAGGTTCTTCGATGGTTTTCCATTCAGGTGGTCTTGATTCACGGTGTTTTTTCAGCTTCATTTTTATCTCGTCATCAATTGCTTCGGCGGTTGCTATATACAAAACATCGCTGTGCTTTTTTGCCAGATTTTCAGTGAACTCGCTTTTACCGCTGTTACTGCCACCTAAAATTAAAGTTAACTTTCCCATGAATAGAAATGGTTTGATTTTTTAATTCTCTTTTGCTAACATTACATCACATCAAAACTGGCTTGGGAGAAAATATTTTGATCAATAAAAAAATAGTAAACCTTAACGAATTCAGAAAAAGCTGCCTGAGAACAGAATCAACAGATTTATGCCGCATGACCCTGGACAGAATCGTTTGCATGTATAATAACGCAATGTGTCCCGAACCAATCATTTTAAAGCTAATGAGGAATGCTGCCGGGTTGTTAGAAAAAAAGCTAAAAATAGATGAGATAATTAATAGTCCTGATTTGTCAAAAGATAAGGTAAAAAAACTAAACGTATACGAAGATGAAATTTCTAAATTGACCGGAGAAATAAATAATATTTTAAACAAATTGGCTGAATACAAAGTGCCTTAACGGATATATCCCTCTTTTTCTAATCGTAAAATAATTCTCTGTGCCGCTTCATCCGGCAAACAATTCTGGGTATCTATTTCAAGTTCTGGGGATTTAGGCGCTTCATAAGGATCGCTGATTCCGGTAAACTCTTTGATAATCCCAGCTCTTGCTTTTGCGTACAAACCTTTGCGGTCTCTTGCTTCGCATTCCTCTAATGATGTTGAGACGAATACTTCAAAAAAACCTCCCACGCTTGAAATAGCCTCCCGTACTTTTTGGCGTGTCGCCTGATAAGGTGCGATGGGAGCACAAATCGCAATACCCCCATTCTTGGTAATTTCTGCAGCGACAAAACCTATTCGAAGTATATTGAGATCGCGGTGTTCACGAGAGAACCCGAGCTCGCGGGAAAGATTCTTACGTACTATATCTCCGTCCAGCAGGGTAACAGATCTTCCTCCAGCTTCCATTAATTTAACCATCAGCGCTTTAGCGACAGTAGATTTTCCAGATCCTGATAATCCTGTGAAAAAAATTGTAAATCCCTGCCTGTTTCGTGGAGGATAAGTTTTCCTCAGTTCGTCTACTATTTCCGAATAAGAGAACCATTCTGGTATGTCTAAACCTTCCTGAAGGCGACGGCGAAATTCCGTGCCTGAAATATTTAGTACTGACTGTTCCTTATCGACTTCATTTGCAGGAACGTATTCCGCTCTTTCTTTTACATAAACCATCATCTGAAAAGGCACCATCTCTATGCCGACTTCTTTTTGGTGTTTTGCCAATAGCTCCTGCGCCTCATAAGGCCCATAGAAATCATTTCCTTTGCTGTCTTTACCCGGGCCCGCGTGATCTCTTCCTACAATAAGATGAGTACAGCCATAATTTTTCCGAATAATAGCATGCCATAATGCCTCGCGAGGACCTCCCATACGCATAGCAAGAGGCAAGAGACTGAGGGTTGTCGTTAGCTCAGGATAATATTTAATAATATGTTCATAACAGCGTACGCGGGAATAGTAGTCGATATCACCCGGCTTGGTCATTCCGACGACAGGGTGAATAAGCAGATTAGCTTCCGCGAGTTGTGCTGCGCGAAATGTCAGCTCTACATGGGCGCGATGCATGGGATTTCTTGTCTGAAATGCGACAATCTTTCGCCATCCCAGTTTCTTGAATTTTTCCCTGAGTTCACGTGGGCTATCGCGGAAATGCTTAAAGTCATAATGTGCCGGTGACTCAACACCTGAAACTTCTCCGCCTAGATAAACCGGGTTAGCCTTATTGAAGAGATAATTTACCCCAGGATGCATTTGATCCGTCGTTCCAAAAACGGATAGAGATTCTTTCTTTTTGTCAGGAGTCCACATGTCTGAAACATTTAAAACCGCTATTAACACCCCTTCCTGATCCCTGAGAGAAATGTTGCTGCCTTTTGTTATCTGCTTTGAAAACTCCTCCGTTACGTCAAGAGTAATGGGTAGGGGCCACAGGGTACCGTCTGCAAGGCGCATTTTTTTGACAACAGCATCATAATCCGATTTTTCCAAAAAACCGTTTAAAGGAGAAAAACCTCCATTCAAGATCATCTCTATGTCACATAGCTGACGTTCATTCAGATCCCATGATGGATAATCCGCGGCCTTAATTTTAAGTTCCTGCGCTTCCTCATCAGATAGGAGATTTTCTTTAAGTTTTCCTCCGTGTGGCGATATCAGTGTAGTCATTGTGCTTTTTCCTCATCAAAAATGTTTAAGAAAAAAGGGCTTTAAGCAATCAGCACCCAGCCTTTAAAAAAAAATTCAAAAGTAGTAAGTCCTTCTTGAAAGGTGACGGCTGAAAACTTAACGCTTATATGTTTTCGATATGTTCCCACCATGGGAATGGGGGCTTGCCACTTACCATAAAAAATGGATTAAGCAAATTCGGTTTATTATAATTTAATGTTTGTTTGCGTAAATCTGTAACTGTGCCTCCGGCTGATTCAACTATGCACTGGGCTGCAGCTGTATCCCATTCCATAGTAGGACCCAGTCTTGGATAAAGGTGTGCTTTTCCTTCCGCTACGAGGCATAATTTAAGCGAGCTTCCCATGCTGGTGAACTCGGCATCTCCTACATTTTTTTTAAAGCTTTCCAGCATATTGCTGCCATGAGATTTACTTGCCACAATTATTAACCTTTTCTCATGATAATCAGCGACATGTATCTCAGATGCTTTTTCATCATCCGTGTAAACTTTTTTAAAAGCCCCCTTTTCCGCGCTTGCATAATAAGTAGTGCGAGGCTCGGGTGCATGCACCACTCCGAGCACAGCCTTTCCGGAATCTATCAACGCTACATTCACTGTAAACTCACCATTTTGATTAATAAATTCCTTCGTACCGTCCAGTGGATCCACAAGCCAGAAAGTTTTCCATGACTTACGTACATCATACGACACATTTTCGGACTCCTCAGAGAGCACAGGAATGTCCGGCGTCTTTTTTTTTAGCTGCTCAACTATGATATTGTGGGAAGCCATGTCTGCAAGGGTAAGGGGAGAATCTCCATTCTTGTAAGTAGTTTCAATATTGCCCCTGGAATAGATATCCATGACGGCTTTTCCTGCTTCTTCAGAGACGGTTATAGCAGTATCCAGTAATGCTTCTTGCTGATTTTCCATAAATGGATTAATATGTTTCAGATTAATTTAACTCATAAAAATATAGTTGTATAGAATAACATAAAAAGATAATTAATAAAGTAAGATTTAGCGATAACATAAAAAAATATGAAAAACAAACCGTTCTTTTTCTTATGCAGTTTTATATCTTTATCGCTGTTGATTGCGTGTGAGGATAAAGATGTTAAACAATCGAATAAAAACAATAACAAAGTTGTTGCCTTTGTAAATTATGATAAAATCTATCTTTCACAACTCCGGGATGAGACAAAGCAATTCAGTGCTAAATATGGAATCTCTTTTTCTGAAAATAAAGAGCGATATAAAAAAACAGCGAAATTCATTTTAGATGAATTGATTCTGAAAAAAATTTACTTTCAGGAAGCAGAGCGGTTAAAAATAACGACAGATGAGGATGAATTGGAAAATTATTTAAGACATGTTGTTGGAGATTATTCAAAAGATGATTTCAGCCGGATGTTTGAATTGAGGGATATTGATTTATCAAAATGGAAAGCACAGATTAGGGAAAATAGACTCTTTGAAAAATTAATTGCTGAAGAAGTAAAAGATAAAATTATAGTGAAAGAATCGGAAATTATAATTTATTATAAAGCTCATTTAAATGATTATATGTTGCCTGATCGTGTGCAGGCTCTGCAGATAGTTGTGAATAACGAATTGGAAGCTGAATCAATCTATAATAAACTACAGGAAGGCGCTGCTTTTTTTGATCTTGCAAAAACTAAGTCGATGAGTCCAGAAGGTGATAAGGGTGGAGATTTAGGTTTTTTTAGCCGCGGACAAATGCCAAAAGAGTTTGATGATGCTATTTTTAATTTAAAAGTTGGAGAGTTCAGTAAAGTTGTCCAAACCCCATACGGTTACCATATTTTCAAGGTAATCAAAAAAAAACCTGCTAAAATTATGAGCTTAAAAGATGCCAGAGGAAAAATTATGGAAAAATTGAGAAAAGAAAAAGAAAATAAAGAGTTTATGAATTGGATTGACAATTTGCGGAAAAAATCCGTTATAGTCATCAAAGAAGATGTTTTATCCGGAATTTAATGTGCTTTAAGGGCAGAACTAAAAATATGAGAAATCCTATACTTTTATGAAAAAAATATTATGAATATTAAAATTATTAGTACATTTTTTTTCTTGTTTTGTTTTTTACCCGGGATATCAGCCGGTAAGGTAATAGACCGTATTGTGGCAAAAGTAAATGACGATATCATTACTTTGAGTGAGCTAAAAAAGCAGATCTACACAGTGGCGAAAGTGGACACTGGTACCGAAAGTGAAAAGAGAAGAATATTTAACAAAGAGAGAAAAAAAGTATTGAATAAAATTATAGAGCAAAAACTCCAGCTACACTACGCGAAACTGAACAGATTGGAAGCTACCAACAGCGATATTGATAACGCGATAGAAAATATTAAAACGAATAAAAATTTTTCTGATGAAGTGTTTCAGGCTGCCCTGGAACGTGAAGGGCTGACAATGGAAATTTACCGCACATCACTGAAACAACAAATTACTTTATCTAAAGTACTGAATGCAAAGGTACGGAGCAGAATAAAGGTGAATGAAACAGATGTGGAGAGCTATTATTCAAAAAACAAAAAGAAATTTCTAAAGCCTGTGGAAATTAAAGCATACCACATTATTTTTGTTATTAATAATAATGAGGATGAAGTTAAAACCGCAAAGCAGAAAAAAAAGGCTTTGCGCGTACTAAAACTTGCAAGGAAAGGTGATGATTTTAAAGAGCTCGCAAGAACCCACTCTGAAGGGCCGTCAAAAAATGCTGGCGGTCACCTGGGATGGGTAGAAAAAGGCGCCATGCTCCCTTCATTTGAAAAAGCAGCATTTTCATTGAGAAAAGGTGAAATCAGCTCCTTGGTTAAAACCGATTATGGTTATCATATTATAAAAGTAGTAGATAGAAGAGAAGCGGAAGGCAGGACACTGGATGAAGCAAGAGATAAAATAAAGAAAATTCTTTTCAAAAATAAATATGACGACAATTATGATAAATGGATGGCCGAACTTAAAAAGAATGCTTTTATAGAAGTTTATCTTGGGAAAGAATCTAATAAAAAAAGGTATATATCTTTAAACACTAAAAAAAAGCACAGACGTATACGCGGTGATAATCCAGGATCGAACGAAAAAATACGTAAAAAAACAAAAATAAAGAAAAAACAAGATGCAAAAACAAATTCAAAACCAATAAACTCTGAAGATAAAATAAAAATTTCAAAGTTCATTTTGAGATGGGAAAAAGCTCGTGAAACTAAGAACAAACGCAGATATTTTTCTTTTTATTCAGAAAACTTCAAAACCAATGAACTGAGCTTAAAGGAGTGGAAAAAAATAACAGAAAAAGAATATGAGAAATATAAATTTATTGATATCGAAATACGTGATTTTCGAGTGTTTAAACGAGATAGTTTTTACGTTGCTGCTTTTGATCAGAGGTTTAAATCAAACGGCATTGACAACATAAGGCTGGTACGGATTTATTTAACAAAAAAGAAAGAAGAGTTTAAAATTGCCAGGGAGAAGTGGCTTAATTCACCTGACACCCATAAGGAATTTTTTCAAAAACCTCTTTTAAGTTACAATACCCTCCCAAAATCTTCCTCAAAGCTATCTAGAAAAAAGAAACGCTCACACATGATAAAACCTCTTGGACTTTTGTGATAGCATATAACATAGATATTTCCAATTATTTTAACAGGGAAAAGGTAACGCTAAGCGAGACTAGATGGACAAGTTTTTTTTTATTCTGATGATACGGTTAATCCAGTCAAACAACCTAGAATCAAAAAGTTAAGCAGATGAAAATTAACAGTGAAATTTATAAAAAAATAGAAACTATAGTTAGCTCAGAATTCGTTTCTGATGCAGATGAAGACAGATTCTGTTATTCCTATGATGCTGCAGGAGGTAAATCACTCCCAGACCTTGTGGTTAGGCCGGCTACCGCAGAAGAAATTTCAAAAATTGTAATGCTTGCTAATGAATATTTAATACCGGTTATTCCACGCGGATCAGGTTCAGGATTTGTCGGTGGTTCTACTCCTGTTTCCGGTGGAATAGTGCTGATTTTAACCCGAATGTCCAAAATTATTTATGTCGATGAGGATAATCTAACAGCGGAAGTAGAGCCCGGTGTTATAACGCAAAAATTACAGCAGGAAGTGGAAAAATCAGGGTTGTTTTATCCTCCTGACCCGGCGTCATTAAAATTTTCTACCATAGGTGGAAATGTGGCTGTGAATTCCGGCGGGCCAAGGGCAATCAAATACGGCGTTACAAAAGATTATATACTCGGATTGGAAGCCGTGCTTCCCACAGGAGAGACTATACATACAGGCGTAAAAACAGTAAAAGGAGTGGTTGGATATGACCTGACACGGCTGCTGATAGGTTCTGAAGGTACCCTAGCTATTATCACAAAAATACTCTTAAAATTATTGCCTAAACCAAAAAAAGTTAGAACAGCATTAGCCGTATTCCCGGAAGTAGACGATGCTGCCAGGGCGGTGACTGAAATAATTCGCTCAAAGATTATTCCTGCCACGCTGGAGTTTATGGATTGTACCGCAATGCAGTGTGTTGAGGACTATCTTGAAGTAGGCCTCCCAAAGAAAGCAGGGGCGATGCTGTTAATAGAAGTGGATGGGGATGATGATGTTGTGGATAAAGAGATTAAACAGATTGATCTTTTGTGTAATAAGTGTAACACCGTTCAGATACTTATTGCCGCGGATGATCAGGAACAGAGAAAACTCTGGACAGCGCGCAGGGCAATATCACCCGCTCTTGGACGTTTAAAGCCAACTAAAATCAATGAAGATATTGTCGTTCCAAGAACTAAAGTCCCTTCCATCATAAAGCGAATAAGAAAAATTGCCGAAGATTTGAATCTCACTATTATAAATTTCGGGCATGCCGGAGATGGAAACATTCATGTAAACATTATGACCGATAAAGAGGATAAAGATGAATATGAACGAGCGGAAAAGGCTGTAAAAGAAATTTTTTCAGCGGTATTGGATTTGGAAGGTACCATTTCGGGAGAGCATGGAGTAGGCTTGACCAAAAGTCCGTATATTCGAATGGAAATAGAGCCGGTAGCATTGCGGAAAATGGAAGAGATAAAAAAAATCTTCGATCCAAATAATATTATGAATCCCGGTAAAATATTTTGATATGGTAGCTATCCTCCTTTTTTAAGACATTTTAAACTTCAACTCACTAGGGAAGTAGTTTAGAGAAAATGACTAAAATAAAAAGTGATATAAAGTGCCTAAAGTTTATTTTGGTTTAAATTTTAACTTTAGCTCACTTCATTTAATCACTCTCAAGTGATTTCTCTTTTTGACCGATTTCTTAGGCGGTTGGATTGTTTTTTTCTCTGTGACGAATTGAATTATCGCAATAGGGCCGCTCATCATGATAATGCATTCCCACGGGAAAAAACAGTTGAAATAGTTGTTCCCAAACTTCATCGGGGCATTAATTCCTTTTTCATCATAGGTTAGGTTTGGAGTGGAAGAATTGCCTACAACAAATGTCTCCATTTTTTTTTCGTGAATACTTGAAGGTATCTCTATCTGATCCGAACCGCTGATAAGGAGTGTAAGATATACATCCCCCTGTTCGTAAAACCAATCAAATACAGGAATTTTATTTATAAACTTCATAGTTACAAAATAACGGAAACTTATATTTTGATTATTTGCCCTTTTACATTATTACCGTTTATGTTCAGAATTCCAACGCTATTATACAAAGCAAAGATTTTATCCGTAGGTGTCCCAGGATTAAAAAATAAAACTCCCAGCTCAATTTTATTATAAGGTTTGTGGGAATGTCCATACACAATAATATCTAATTCGTCAAATTCCTTTCTGATTCTCTCTCTTATTCCAAAAGGAGAACCATAGCCATGTATTAAACCGATATTTACCTTTTCAACATTTAAGACCTTTTTTATCGGGTATGGGCTGTTCGGTTCATCCATATTGCCTTTTACAACTTCTACTTTAGCTAGAATTTCCAGTTCTTCTATGACGGTTCTATTTACTAAGTCCCCGGCATGTAAAATTAAATCGACATCGGTAAACAATTTAATTATTTTTCCCGGGATTTTTTTCCCCCTGTGCGGAATATGAGTATCTGATAGCACCCCGATTTTCATTTTTATTTAATAACCTGTGTTTCACCGCAGCAAACTTTATCGAATGATTTAAGACGATTGACTAAAGCTAACTTAAGGATAGTAAATATTATTTTAATACCTGCTCGAACAGTGCCAGAAAAAGTCCCTGTAATTTTAGATACACCAATTCTTTTTCTATAACTGACAGGCACTTCATTTATCCTTAAATTGTGAATAATAGCCTTTGCCTGCATCTCAACATTCCAACCAAAGTTAGTATCTTGCATATTTATTTCCAGCAGCTTTTGAAAGCGTAGTGCTCTTAAAGGACCGCAATCAGTATATTGAAAACCAAAAAACCACTTAATTAACAATACAGCAAATTTATTGCCAATAAGAGCCTGTGGCAAAATTGAGCCTGATTCTCTTTTGCCTGAGATTCGTGAACCAAGAACAAAATCATATTGATCATTAATAATAGAGTTGATAATAGAAAGAATGTCTTGTGGAAAATCACTGTAATCAGCGTCAAGAAATACGATGATGTCCGGTGACTTACTT
>CAJXCL010000031.1 GCA_913051775.1 uncultured Nitrospirota bacterium
AACGCGGAGTCCATTACATTATCAGAATTTTCTCCTGAAAAAACTGTTTCTTTCATGTTAGAAACCCCGTCCGGCATAAAAGTTAAAAAGGATTTTACTTTTTATTATGACCGGTATCAGATTGATTTTGATGCATATATAACTGATCGAAGTGGAAACCTGGCTGATAAAAAATATTACTTAAACTGGGGGCCGGGGTTTGGGAACGAAGATGAGAAAGATTTATACGTTTTTACGGGTCCCATATCTTACTTAAACAACCAGGTAATTAAACACGACCCGGATGATTTCGACAGGGAATTTATTTTTTCCGGTAACTTAAGTTGGGTATGCCTTCAGAATAAGTATTTTACGTCAGCGCTGATCCCTAAAAACGGAATTAACGGCGGCAGAATCGGTAAAAATCCAAATGATAAACTTTCGGTAGGGTTACAGTTAATTAATAATTCCAACAACTCAATGAGCGGCAACGTCACTTTATTTGCCGGACCCAAAGAAGAAAATATTTTAAAATCTTATAATGTGCATCTTGAGGAGGCTGTAGATTATGGATGGTTTGGGAATAAATTTATCTGGCTGGTGAAACCACTCATGAAAGTTCTCCGGTTTATTTACAGCTATACCCATAATTACGGGGTTGCAATTATTTTGATTACTGTTCTTATTAAAATCATTTTCTTTCCTTTGAGCCAGAAAAGTTTTAGATCTATGAATGAGATGAAGAAGGTTCAGCCGTATATTAAGATCATTCAGGAAAGATATAAAGACGACAAGGCAATGTTAAATCAAGAGATGATGAGGATTTATAAAGAGCACAAGGTTAATCCTTTAGGCGGCTGCATGCCCATGCTTTTACAGATACCTGTTTTTATCGCGCTTTATAATGCTTTGCTGGTCTCTATTGAACTCCGGGGAGCGCCTTTTATGCTGTGGATACAGGACCTATCTGAAAAAGACCCTTATTACGTTACTCCAATTTTGATGGGCGCCTCAATGTTTATTCAGCAGAAAATGACTCCAACCATGGGGGATCCGTTGCAGGCAAAAATGATGCAGTTCCTGCCTCTGATTTTTACTTTTATGTTTTTAAATTTCCCAGTTGGCCTGGTTATCTATTGGTTAGTAAACAACGTTTTGACCATAGCGCAGCAATATTACATGAATCATTATGCTGCTGTTAAAAAATAGTTGATGGAAATAGATTACCGTTTAGGTTCCTGCTTTTGCAGGAATAAACTCCAACGGGAATCTGTTTTTCTGAAAGTGTTTAGCGAGTGCATTTCTCGCAGCTTGCTGCGGAGAGCTTCAATTTTTATGCGTTGATAGAAATTTATTTTTGTATTCAGCATTATACCATTACACTGTAAAAACTTTTTTTTTAAAGAAGTTTTTTTGATGGTTCTCCAAGGCGGAAGCCCTATTTGGCTGCGGCAACTTGCCGCTTTATGGATTTTTAGAAAAAAGGAGGTTTTATATGGGCTGGTTTTTTAAATCAAAAGCTAACAAAGAAGATGAAAATGGCGTATCCACGGAAGCAGATGCGAAAAAGCAGGAGCCTACTGAAATATTGAATAAACTGCTTTCAATGATGGACTGTAAAGCAACTATAGTGCAAGACGTAGATGAAAAAGAAAATATTATTTTGAATATCAGCACCGATGAAGCGGGAAGAATTATAGGGGAAAAAGGCGAGACCCTGTATTCTTTGCAGTTCCTGGTTAATAAAATTCTTTATGCAAAAAACATGGATAGCCCTAAAATAATAATTGATGTTGACCATTACCGTTCTAAAAGAAAAGAAAAGCTGATCGAAATGGGCCAAATGGCCGCGGAAAGCGCAAAAAAATCAGGAAAGGCATCTTCTCTTCCCCCGCTTAATGCCTACGAGCGAAAAATCGTTCATGAAAGCCTTCAAGATGATAATGATGTTAATACAAAAAGCGAAGGTGAGGGATATTATAAAAAGATTTTTGTGTCGATAATAAAGTAAAATACTTCAATGCTTACCGAAGATACTATTTCTGCTATTTCCACTCCATTAGGAAAGGGGGGCATAGGAATAGTCCGGATCAGCGGTACTCTCTCTCTCCAGATAGTAAAAAGAACCTTTGCTAGTCATAACGGTAATGAAAACGCTCTTTCAGTCTCTCATAAAGTCTATTCCGGAAAAATCATAGACCCATTTACAAAAAAAGTCATAGATGAAGTGCTGGTTACCGTAATGAAAGCCCCTAATTCTTACACAAAGGAAGATGTTGTGGAGATCAGTTGCCATGGTGGGATGGCGGTATTGTCCAAAGTTCTTGATTTGACCTTAAAAGAGGGTGCGCGCTTGGCTTTGCCCGGCGAGTTTACCAAAAGAGCGTTTATTAACGGCCGTATTGACCTCACTCAGGCGGAAGCTGTAATTGACATTATAAATGCTAAAACCGAAACAAGTCTTTTTAATACAGTAAGCCAGTTGCACGGTTCTGTTGCAAATGAGGTTAAAAGCATCAGATCCCTTCTTGTAGACGTATCTTCAAAGCTGGAACTGTCCATTGACTTTTTAGAGGAAGATGTTCCAACCCAGTCTTTAGATGAAATAAAAAAAACACTTATAGATGCAAAAGAAAGAATAGAATCATTGGTCGATTCTTACAAAAGTGGGCGTCTTTTAAGGGAAGGGATTAAAGTGGTTATTGCCGGACGAACTAACGCAGGAAAATCAAGCCTGTTTAATTTACTGCTTAAAAAAGATCGTTCTATTGTTACACATTATCACGGCACCACACGAGACTTTATTGAAGAAGATCTTTTGTTAGACGGCGTGACGTATAAAATTTTTGATACTGCCGGCATCCGCAGTTCCAACCATGAAATTGAATCCGAAGGGATGGCAAGATCATACGAGCTAATCGAAAATGCGGATATCAATTTATTAATAATACCTGCGTCAGAGGACTTAACTGAAGAAGACATCTTTCTTATAAACGCCATCAACAATAAAAACAAGGAATGCTTGTATGTTTTAAACAAAATCGATTTACAGCAGCAGGTTGATTCAAAACGAATATCTGAGATTTCCGGAATAGCTTCTGAAAAAATATTAAAAATATCAGCGAAGAAAAACATTGGAATTAATTACTTAAAAAACAGGATAAAGCAATTGATCACCGATAATCAGGCTGGTCTGGACACAGGGAAAACTGTAATTTGCAATGTGCGCCATAAAAATCTATTAGACAGGGCATTAAAGTATGTCAATGCTGCTAAATACGCTTGCGAGAAAAAGGCTTCTGAAGAATTCATTGCCTTTGATATTTCAAAGGCGTTAAATTGTTTGAATGAGATAACGGGACGGTTTTACTCAGATGAAGTTTTAGATAAAATATTTAATGAATTTTGTATTGGGAAATAGCTTCTTCAAGATAAAGTTCACACGGGTAGACAGTAGACGTCTTTACACGGTGTCATAAAATCTCCCCTATAAATTACCAGGGATTGAGGTCACATTAAATTAGCTAACAAAAAACTAAGCAATGTATTTCGTGGTTTTAGAAATGAAGCAAGAATATAGTCTTCCTTTTCTATCTTGATTTTCATCAACTTTTTCTTCCCTTTTAGTAGCCAATTTTCCATTCATCCACTTTTGGATATAACTTTGATAATTCCTTAAATTAATACTCAAACTTATGTTGGTTTAGTCCTGTTTTTTTAGATTTTGCTTTGCAGATTCGCCCTATGAAGCATACCTTTGAACACTTGAATTCCAGTCAAGTTGGGAATGAAATTAAAGCGCTACCCTTTTTTTAGGGCAACCTAACTTAGTTGATAACTGTTAGTCGTTAATAATTGGCTTGTAACCCTTGTTTATTTTTTCTGCAGTTAGTCAATTTGCTTTTAAAGCTTTCTCGATCTCTTCATTAATATCTTTTAGAATAACGTTAACATCCATGCTATGCATGGACGCTGTTTGATCCACTGTTTCATACTTCTGACCTGGACATGTAAAGCATGATTCTCCATAATGTTTGGCAAAGACCTTTCTTGTTTCAGGATATGTCTCGAGCAGTTTTCCGATCATAACTCCCCCATCGCACGTTTCACCTTTTTTAATTTCCTTGCCGGTTCCGATTCCGGACGCTGCAGGAAATGGCGGCGTCTGTGGAATTTTGACCACGGGTTGAGAAGCCGGAACTGAAACAGGAATTGATGAAAGCGTTTTCTTTTCTTCATTGCCTGCTTGTAACGGGACAGGAGTAGAAGTCATTACCGGTTTTGGCTCTGTCAGCACAGATACAATATTTATTGCGAACATGATAACAGATATACCTGTCACAACCGAAAAAAAGCCAAGTAAAATGCTTTTCATTCCAGCTTCCCATAATCCACCCAACATATAAAAAGTTAGCAGTCCCACCAGGCCTATATTCATTAAATAATACTGGACTGGTATCCAGTCAGGATACCGAACCGGTCTCCCGTTGAATCTGGGTAAAATGTGATAAGCAACACCAAATATAAACATAGCCATGAATCCAATCAGGTTGACATGGATATGAACAAATCTGAAACCAGCGCTTGTTATAAGTTGGGTTCCCATTAATACACCCATTAGAGTTCCAAGAACCAGATAAAAAACACTTGCTTTAATAAATAATTTTGGATATTTTTCCATTTTTTATCCTTTAAAAAAATAATTAAATATTTAATTAACTGCAGAGAATGCTGTGGTCAATAAAAAGGGTTCAGGGATCGGAGACCAGGGGTCAGGAACGTATAAAAAATATCACTGATACCTCTACGAACTCCCACCCCCTAAAACTGTTACAGGTTTTTTTTAAGCAGCGTATTAACCAGGGCAGGATTGGCCTTGCCCTGCGTCGCTTTCATCACCTGCCCTACAAAAAATCCCAGAAGTTTGGTTTTTCCATTTTGATAAGCCTCAACCTCAGCCTTGTTTTTGTTTAAAATATCCTGAATAATTCTTAAGATCGAATCCTCGTCGGATATCTGGACAAGACCTTTCTTCTTTACAATTTCCACCGGCGGTATGCCAGAACTGTACATCTCCTCGAAAACTGTTTTGGCTATTTTACTACTGATAGTTTTATCATCAATCATTTTAAGCATATCAGTCAAATGTTTCGGGGTAACAGGACAATCCATTATCTCTTTATCGTCTGTCTTTAATGCCCTGAGGATATCTCCCATGATCCAATTGGAAGTTGTTTTTGGCTGAGGAAACATCTCTACGCATTGCTCGTAATAGTCTGCCAATGGGCGACTGGAAGTTAAAACACCAGCGTCATATTCAGGAATTCTATATTGCTTCACAAATCGTTTTCTTTTTTCATCCGGTAATTCAGGAAGGTCTTTCCTGATTTTTTCTATCCATTCATCATTTACGACAATGGGCACTAAATCCGGATCAGGGAAATACCTGTAATCATGAGCTTCTTCCTTAGTACGCATGAGAATTGTCTCATTTTTACCTGTATCCCATAGTCGGGTTTGCTGAATCACCTTTTCATCATTATCTAAAATATGGGTCTGCCGCTTAATCTCGTATTCAATAGCCCTCTGAACATTTCTGAATGAGTTCATATTTTTAAGTTCTGTTTTGGTTCCAAGTTTTTCTTCTCCTTCAGGACGGAGAGAAATATTAGCGTCGCAACGGAGACTCCCCTCTTCCATATTGCAATCGCAGATATTAAGATATTCAAGGGTTGCTTTTAGCTTAAGAAGGTATTCTCTCGCTTCTTCTGATGATCTTATATCAGGCTCGCTGACTATTTCGATTAAGGGAAGACTGGTACGGTTAAAGTCTACATAGCTGCTGTCAGGTTGTCCGAGGTTTTCACCATGGATTAATTTTCCGGCGTCTTCTTCCATGTGAATGCGTGTTATACCTATTTTTTTTGTGTTCTCGTTTAGATTAATAGTTACGTTTCCTTTTTGGCATAATGGGAGCTCGAATTGGGAAATCTGATACCCTTTGGGAAGGTCAGGGTAAAAATAATTTTTCCTGGCAAAGCGACAAAAGGAAGCTATAGAGCAATTTGTAGCAAGCCCCATTTTTATGGTAAAGGCTACTACTTCTCGATTTAAAATCGGCAGTACGCCCGGCATGCCGAGGCAAATAGGGCAAGTGTTCTGGTTCGGCTTTGAACCGAATTGAGTGCTGCAGAAACAAAATATTTTCGATTTGGTCTTAAGCTGAGCATGAACTTCCAAACCTATTACAGCTTCATATTGCATAGTCGCTACTTAATATACTCTGGATAATAACTTTAAATAATTATATGAGGCATAGCAGTAATCCAATATACCTAATAAACAGTATTTGAGCAAATTTGAAAATTTGGAACTTCTTTAGAGAGTTTATTATTTTACAGCAGGATAATAATAATCCTTCAGCTGTCGGTACTTAGCGGCCTGAAAGGCGAAACAAAACATATGAGTTCTTCCAAAAACTATAAAAACCACAAAAAAATATTATTCATGCTCACTATATCGGATACTTTTAAAATTGGAATTTAATGCCTACGGCGAACTAAAAAATAGACGCAGCCTATTGTTGCCCACGAAACACACCAAAAATTCGAGAAATAAATTTATCTTTTTGTTTGTTTTCGTGTATTTCGCGGGCTTATTTGCTATTGCCGAAAAGAATGCAGTACACCAAGGACTGTTTCAATAACCCTTGAGACATCTTCATCGGTCATTTTAGGATAGAGGGGAAGGGAAATAACTCTGTCAGAGAGATATTCGGCTTGAGGAAACATCCCTTTTTTGTAATTAAAATGCTGCTTGAAAAAAGGCTGGAGGTGCAATGAACGGAAATGAACAGCTACCCCTATACCTCTTTTTTGGATCTCGTTTAGGACTTTGTCCCTTGAAACCTTTAAATTCTCTGTTTTAATAACTATAACATATAAATGATGGGCGTGTTTAATATTTGATTCTGGTTTTAGCAACTGAATTTCTTCTGTTTTTTCAAAAGCGTCATTGTATTTTTTAACTATTTGCACACGTCTGTTTAAAAAGGATTCCACCTTTTTTATTTGATGAATTCCGAGAGATGCCTGCACGTCAAACATGTTATACTTATAGCCGGGCATAAGAAGTTCCCAGTGTTGAAATCCCTCTTTGCCATATCGTTTCCACGCGTTTTTGCTTATTCCATGCAGGCTCAGGATACGCAGTTTATCAGCATAATGATCGTCATTAGTTGTTAACATTCCCCCTTCACCAGTGGTAATATTTTTTGTCGCGTAAAAACTGAATGCAGTGAAATTACCAATAGCGCCTATTTTATTTCCGTGATATTTTGATTCAAGAGCATGTGCCGCGTCTTCAATAACAGTTAAATTATGTTTTTGAGCCAGCGATATTATGGTATCCATGTCGCAAGGATGGCCCGCAAAATGGACTGGCAGGATAGCTTTAGTGCTGTCATTGATTTTAGACTCAATTTCCGAGCAATTTATATTTAACGTTTCAGGTTCTACATCTACAAAAACAGGTTTTGCATTTTGATGGACAATGACGTTGGTTGTAGCGGGGAAAGTGATAGGGGAAGTAATAACTTCATCACCGGAAGAAACGCCTGAAACAACCAAAGAAAGATGAAGGCCGGAAGTACAGGAATTTAGTCCGATTGCATGTTTGCAGCCTATATAATCGGCAAAAGTTTTTTCAAAAAGCCTGGTTTTTTGGCCGGTAGTCAGCCATCCTGAATTAAGAGTTTGAATTATTTCTTTAACCTCTTCTTCGCCAATAGAGGCCTGATGGAAAGGAAGAAGTTCTGGAGTCATATTATTTAAAATCCTCTGGCTTAAATTCTGTAAAATGTGCTTTATCCCAGCGGGACACATTGCTTGGAACAGGATGTTCTCTCGTGACCGCTCCAGATACATGAAGCGTGGAGAACCGCTTCATAACAGCTAAAACCCATTTACCATTATTTTTTTCCCAGTAATCGATGTACTGGATATTTCTGTGTATTTTAAACCTAGCAGTAGCGGGAGTCTCAATAACATTCAACTTGATTGCTACTTTTCCTAGAGTTCCGCTGTCATCCAGGTAAACTTTTTCAAACTTATGGCTGCTAATATTAATCCCTAGACTTGGAATAAATCTATAAAGTGACGGCAAAGGCACCCCCAAAAAAGGGTCTTTTTTTATTGGATTCCTTTTAATATCTTCCACAGATGGATACAGCGGATACCCACTAACATTGCGCTTAAAACTTCTATCCTTCCGGTAATTTATCGCCACATGCCCTGAAAAATATTTAAATTCTTCAAAAGAAATGGTTTTTTGATATTCGGGATGTTGAAATGAATAAATAATTTTCCATTGATTCTGACGACGGGCGTCTACATATCGAGAACCAGCTTTATATAATATCTGAGCCTCTTTCAGTAAAGTATCTTTGTTTTCGGAACCTATGACAATAGACGCGCTTACTGATAACAATAAAAGGCTAACCAAAAATGTGCTAATAATTAAATTGATTTTTCTCATGACTCCTCTCTTTGTTAAAAAATTTTGGACATAAAAGGGGAAAAATAATAAAAATTTATATCGCTGTATATCCATTACGAGTCCTCTACTTTTAATATTTGAAAAGGGCCTACAATTTTTTCTAATTTATAATTTTTTAAAATAAATTCAAAAACTTTTGGTGCATAGTTTGACAGTCTTCTCTCTTCTTTACCGTCTATAGCGATGTCGGCATAAATAATTAGTTTGGGTATATTATTTTTAAGTTGATCAACAATGTTTTGCTCTTTATCCAACACCTTAATAGTTTGTGGTAGAACCCAATCGTATGCGGTTGGATTTTTTCTTTCTGAAAGAAAATACCAGATAGGATTTAAAGGTAACGCAAAAATAGGTTCGTCCTCTGTTGTTGTCTGCTTAATGTAAGATACTATATCTTCAATCCATATTGCTTCCATTGGGTGAGCAAAAATGCGGGCTCTATTAAGATTAATATAAATATGATTATTTCTCAACTCTCCAATAGAACCGGCGTAAAACCCATGATGAAAATTAAAATTAACTATAAACAAAGCGGGAAACAATAAAATTGGGATTGATACAACAAAATTTCTTATAGCACTTTTTGAACCTAACCAATCCATATAAATTCCGCCGCCGATTTTTCTGTAAAATAAACATAAGAAATAACAAAGGAGAATATAAAAAACAGGAAGAACTCTTAATAAATTGTCAAAACCGACTCTCCATAAAACCAATCCATACGTACCAATTCCAAATAACAATAGAACAAAAATCTGCATGTTGGATTTATTGAGAAATATTTTTTGATCAGAAAACAGCTTTCTTTTGAATAATAGAATAACGGTTGCGGTATACACAATTATTGGCAGGTAGAAAAGGGAGATATCAAAAAACTCTTTAAAAGAAGGAAACTCCATTCCGGAAGTCGACAGAATTGATGGGAAAGGATTTCCCCAAATCGAGGACATTTGGAAAACAAATTTGTAAGCTTTTGCAGGCAAATTAATCGAAATCGCGACCACGATGGATGCCACTGCAAAAAAAACTATCATGGACATCAGTATTTTGTAATTAAAATGTAATTCTTTAAAATTAAAAGAATATTTTTTGTGATCGTGAATGGTTTGTAGTATTAAAACAAGTATTAAAATAAAGATGGAAACTGCCCCAATTTCAGTTTTGAACAAAAGCGTCAGCAATGCGGCAAGAATTGACAAAGCGAAGTCAAATTTTCTCGCAGAATTTATGTAACGGCTGATAAAATAAATATTAATTACGGTACAAATGGGGAATAAACGGTTGTAATACATAGAAGGAGCGGAAAGAAGCAACAATGTGGAAATAACAGCAAAATTCTTATCCATGATGTTTTTAGAAATGTGGTAGAACAAAATGGCCATAATTGAAGTCAGAATGACAAACAATAGACGTAAGGAAGTGAGATTAACTCCGAATATTTTAAAAAATGAGGCTGCAAGGAAATAGCGTCCAGGTGGATATCCATCAAATCCAAAATCCACTAAAGGAATTTCTCCATTGAGAAACCGTAAAGCTCCGTAGGCAAGAGCGCCTTCGTCCCATAGATTGAGTCCATGTTTATAAAATATAAGCTGGTAGGCGGTATAAAAAACGAAACCAAATGTGTACTGAAGTTTTGTTGAATTAATATTCATGCTTTATAGAAGTCTCTATCAGGTCAAAATATCAGAGATAAAAGAATTTATCAAGGAGATTAGATAACGCGGTGCAACCGTAGCTAAAAATAAATTTGAACCAAAGGAAAGGAGAATGAAAGAGGTATAGAAAAGCGAATATTTTTCTTTTCTTTTTACTGCATATGCTATAATTATTCCATAATCGATCTAATTCTAAAAACTATTATTTTGCGCAATGAAATTTTTCATTTCATTCAAAAAAAATACTTTCTATTTAATAGCCTTCGGTTTTATATTCACTTTCTTGTTATCTAAGCCGCCTGCACATGGAATTGAGACAAGCGCCTCTGAACAGGATCTATTTTTTCAGGAGGATATTCCCTCGGTTGAATATTCTCTCTCAGGTCCTTATTTATCAGCTACCAAAGACGCCGCAGGGGAATTTTCAATCCGCGTTACAGTTCCAAAAGACCATCACGCCTATCTTGGTAGTGGGGATAAAGGGTTATTCATTCCTTTAAGTTTTGATTTTTCAGGAGTAGAGTCTGCCGGATACAAAGTCTCACTTGTATCAAGCCCAAAGGGGATGCATGATAAGGAATTCGACGCCACGGTTTTGCGCGGAGGAGGGGAATTTAAATTTACTCTTAGTCGCGTAAAAGGACGTGAATTCATTATCCCTCCGATCAAAGCGAAATCTCAAATCTGTAACGACATTACAAAAATATGCTACCTACCACAGACAGATGAAATACCTTTAATAATAAAAAGTGAAATTACTAAACAGACTTCCGAAGCTGGAATTATTATGTCTCCACCCACCTTGCCTCTGGACACTCTTGATACTCCGGCTCAAAGCTCACTTATTTTCACTGAAGGAGAGGGATTTACAGGGAAAGTTTCTGCTCTTTATAAAAAGTATTCGCAAAATGTAGTAATGGCTTTTATCTTTATTTTTTTAGCCGGTCTTTTAGCGGCCGGAACCCCATGTGTTTACCCAATGATTCCTATCACCTCCGCCATCATAATGGAACGTGGGGGCTCTAACAGGCAAAAGGGAATATATCATTCTTTATCATATTTTCTCGGGATCATATGTCTTTACATTATCCTCGGGTATGGGGCCGGAATGACTGGAGGCGCTTTCAATGCTGTTATGCAAAGCCCTGTTACTAATATTTTTTTTGCAATTTCATTTGGATTTTTTGGTTTTGCAATGTTAGGTTTTTTTGATTTTACGATCGGTGGTGAGGATTTTATCTCGCAGGTATCCAATAGGATAGGCAAAAAAAACGGGCTCTTCAGCACTTTTCTTATGGGCATGATCGCAGGCTTAATTATTTCTCCCTGCGTTGGACCGGTTGTTTTTACCCTTCTCCTGCAAGTTGCAGATAGAATTGCAGAGGCAAATGCGACTCTGGCCTTATCGGGCGGCGAAGCTTCTTTTATAAAAAAATCGCTTATTGCCGGACAGGGAGGATTAATGATGGGAGGATTTGGAATAGGAATAGGGGTACCGCTTCTTCTTGTTGGACTTTTAAGCAACCGCATGCCAAAGGCAGGAACATGGATGAATTATGTGAAATATGCACTCGGATTAATAATTCTCTATATAGCTTGGCTTTACTTCATGAAAGGAATAAAGACCGCTCAAATCAATAACCAGGCAGCCTACGCCATCCTTGCGGGAATTGCAGCCGTCATTTTATCTATTTATTTAGGCCTCCTTCGCACAGAAAAGAACAGGATAAAAAAAGGGATTGCTTTTTTTCTGCTCTTACCGGCGTTCTATTTTATGTATTACGGATTATCACAAGCCGGGATAATCACAATAAAAAAAGAAGCTGCTAGTATTTCGGCGATAGATACAACTCTTACAAAAAATGGCGTTGAAATTGAAAAACATGAAAACCTCGAATGGTATCGTGATTTTGAAGGGGCAAAAAAAGTGGCTCTCAAAGAAAATAAACCGATCTTTATAGATTTCTTCGCGTACTGGTGCGCAAATTGCTTGGAGTTTGAGAAGCTCTCTGTAAAAAACGAAAAACTCAACCGGGTTCTTCAAAACGCCATTCTTGTCAAGATATATGACACCGATCCGATATTTAAAACATTTAGAGAAGATCCGGCACACCGGGAATTAAAAACAGGCCTTCCTTATTTCGCGATTCTGCGCCCTGGTGGTGAATTTTTCTGGAAAGGAACACAGTATAATGCTGTGGAAACAATGGGAGCAATGATTAAATCTGCCTCGTAATAAAATAACCCTCCCTACTTTTTCATTCTTTTTTTTAACATCAGAATTCCCAATACTCCCAGTAGAAATCCTCCAACGTGTGAAAACCAGGCCACTCCTGCAGCATTTACTGCTCCCATGTGTTGCAGCGAATAATAGCCGTTCAGGAATTGTATTACAAACCAGAATCCAAGCACTACAATAGCGGGCAGTTCCGCCAATTTTATAAAAATAAAGATTGGAATAATAGTGAGAACCCGTACACGCGGGAACGCTATCAGGTAAGCTCCGAGCACGCCGGAGATAGCGCCGCTCGCCCCAACCATTGGTATAGTTGACTGACCCATTAAAATAATATGAGTCATGGCTGCTCCCAGTCCACAAAAAATATAGAAAAAAAAGAAACGCAGATGCCCTAACCGATCTTCCACATTGTCGCCGAAAATCCAGAGGTACAACATATTACCGCCTACATGCAGTATTCCCCCGTGGAGAAACATGGACGTAAAAAGGGAAACTATTCCTACTTTTAGATGATCAATGTTTTCCGGAGATAAAATTTGTTTTGGAACAGCTCCATAGGTGCTGAACATGGTTGCCAGTTGATGCTGGTTCATGCTCATATTATGTTTAACAAAGACGTATATATTTCCAATGATTAAAAGCACAGTTACAATCGGCCAGGAGTGGGTAGGATTACGATCTCGGATGGGAATCATAAGTTTTACGATAACATAAATTTCAAAAAATTAAATTACTTGATATAATAAAATATGTTTAATTATAAATACCATATCTTTTGCTGTGTGAATGAGCGTCCTCCTGATAATCCTAAAGGCTGTTGCAAAGGGAAAAACTCTGAAAGTATTCTGGACTACCTGAAAGGAACCATCCATGAAAAAGGATTAAAAAATGAGGTTAAAGTTACAGCCACAAAATGTCTCTCTGCGTGCTCTAAAGGTCCTTCCGTGGTGATATATCCTGAAGGAATATGGTACACTATCCCCTCGGTAGAAGATGCCTGGGAGATTATTGAAAAGCATATTTTAAATGGAAAGCCGGTAGAACAACTTAAAATGAAATGAGAATTTAACCGCAGAGGTCGATGAAAACGCTAATAGAAAAATTTTTTAATAATTCATTGATCTCTATGGTAATACTTTCTGAAAGGTTTACAGCATGTCAAAAATTAAATCAAAACCCGACAACAAATATCCGTGGTACTTAAAACTGTTTTTCCTCAACCAGAGGCGGAAATATGGGGCAGAACTTGAGCCGGCGAAGGTCTGGGGACGTGTCCCGCGACTTTTCATTGGAGTTGCGACATTATTCGGTGCGCTTGACCGCAAGAAATCACCCATAGACTCTCAGCTAAGAGCTCTAATAACTGTCCGTGTTTCCCAGATCAACTGGTGCGAGTTTTGTGTGGATATTAACTCTTCTACTGTGCTAAAACGCGGCGGATCAGACACACGGCTGAAAGACCTTGCAAAATTTCGGGAGAGCGAGCATTTTACTGAAAAAGAAAAAGCTGCTTTGGAATACGCGGAGATAATGACCTATTCGGAGCACAAAGTTACGGACGAATTGTTCAAAAAATTGACATCCCATTACAATGATGATGAGATTGTGGAACTAACCGGTCTTATTGCCTTCCAGAACCTCTCCAGTAAATTCAATTCCGCTTTGGACATCGCTCCTCAGGGCTTCTGCCGCGTTGCTCCTAAAGAACGGGGATAAATCGGCAAGTTGCCGCAACCAGAACTTGCTAGGAAAGCTGAATTGGACGGTTCTGCAGCGATGCCGCTCGAAGGGTTGAGGCCAGGGATGGACGAAATCAAATAGGGCTTTTGCTCTGGAGAACCATCAAAAACATTCTTCCTAAAAAAGAAGAAGTAAATAGTACAACATTTTTTGTTAAAGCAAGTGGTGACTGAGAATAAATTATCAGGAGGCATTGCGATGGAACTTTATCTGGTACGGCATGCAGAACCTAAAAGTAAAGAGGAAGACCCGAAAAGGGGACTTACTGATCTCGGTTTTGTAAATGTCCGAAAAACAGCCAGGTTTGTTAAAAGACTTGAAATTTCCGTCGAAACTATTTTTCACAGCGATAAACTCAGGGCAAAGCAAACGGCAAATGAATTGGCAGTAGGCATAAAGAGCGTTGCAGGATTGAAACAGCGGGACGGCATTGCACCTATGGACGATATTTCTTCGATGAAGGATGAAATTCAAGGGGGCGACAAGAACCTTATGATTGTAGGACATCTTCCTTATATGGCTAAACTGGCTTCCGCGCTTTTATGCGGAAATGAAGATCAGAATGCCGTAAGTTTTCAAAACAGCTGTATTGTAAAGCTTATCCGTGATGAAGGAAATAAGGGATGGTCTCTTAAGTGGATGATTACCCCGGATATTTGTTAAATGAAAGTGATTAGCAAGCGCATTCCCCGCTGTTTTACCGCAGGGAGCCTTATTGTGCTGGACAATAAAGTAGATTTGAAAAATATTTTGACCTCCCCTTAATTCCATTCCCCCTTATCAAAGCGGGAAACAGGGGGGAGCACAAAGTCACGTTTAACCAGGCTATGTGTGGGGAGGTGGCCAAAAAGAATTCAATCTATTATAGTTATGCATCATCCAGCCAAAATGGCTCCATACCGAAATAGAATTTTAGTTTTTTAACTTCAGAGTTTTTTCTTGATCATCCTGTTGTTTTATAATACTCTTTACGAAGAAGTGCTAATTTGGAGGTTAGAAGGATGAAATGCCCTAAATGCGGATATGTTAGCTTTGAATATTTAGATGAGTGTAAAAAGTGCGGGAAAAGTCTGGAGGCTTTCAAATCAGAACACGGTTTTTACGGGTATCCGCCTAAGGATTTGATGGTTGCAGAATATCTGGAAGAGAAAGTTAAGGCAGAGGAAAAAGCCGCTGCCGAAGAAATTTCACTTGATCTAAAAGAAGCTGATACAGCCGGAGGTGAAGCCAAAAAAATAGCCGCGGATTTAGAAAAGTCGGCAGAACCAACGACAGAAGAAAAAGAAACCGGTGAAATTAAGTTAATCCTTAACGAGGCAGAAGTTGAAGAAACGGAAGTGCCGGCTCCAACTCCAGCTCCAACCGAGGAAAAAGATTCAGAAGATGAAATGTCCCTGGAATTGGAAAATATCGATGCAGATCTGGAAATTGATGATGAAATAACACTGGAAGAACCAAAACCAGAAAAAAAGGATGACAAAAAAAAGAAGAGGAAAAAAGTTCTGAGAACGATTTAGAACTGGAACTTGAATAAAGTGGTAAAAATAGGTTTTTGGAAAAGAGCCGTCGCCATAACTATTGACCTTGTTTTTTTGGATGTTTCCACAAAAATAAGTTTATTACCTCTCAAAAGAAGTATTGACCTTGGGGATATCATTCCTGCCGATCTTTTTTCAATGGACACATTTCAAGCAAAGGTTTTTTTGCTATACGTTATTTTATATTTATTTGTGGGTCTCATCTTAAGCTTAGTTTATTTTACTTATTTTCATAGTGCGACAGGACAGAGCATAGGGAAGAGATTATTAAAAATTAAAGCAATTCAAACTTCAGGGGAGCCATTAAATTTTAAAATTGCCTTTATTCGGTGGGGAGGGTATTTCATTTCAGGATTAGCAATGTATCTTGGTTTTCTCTGGGTGTTGTTCGATAAAAATAAGCAGGGTTGGCACGACAAAATAGCAGGAACTTATGTTGTCAAAGTGTAGAATTTTTCTTCCAAATATCTAAACATACTTCATGTACCGGCTTTTCATCCGGGGATCCATCCTCAAATGTCTCCCATTGCAAAACAGCCACTTTTTATAAATACAATATCTTCTGACGCCTTTGAAGCGAGGGGAAGAGTAAAGAAAATAAAGAATGCGGCAACTATTAATAATTTTATATTCGTTTCCATTCTCTTTTAATTCTTTTTAATATAAGTTTCAACACAAGAACAACATGTTATACCTCTGGCTTTTTGGAATGATTCGCGACCTTCTTTGAAAGAAAAAACAGCAATTAAAATAGCCCCCATGGAATCTAAGCCACCAATGTTAGTAAGCTCATATCCTGCGCTTGATAAAAGAAGAACAAATGAGAGATACAGACAGGTTTTTGTGCAAGTGGCGTCCATCAGGATAGCTTGAGATTTGAGCTGTTTACCGACTTTAACTTTGTAGTGGATCAGTAACCACATTGTAATAATTGATATAATGGAAACAATGATACCCCATAAAGTAGTTTCTGGAGAATGGTTATAATAGAGATTTAGAGCAGCTGTGCCAATCAGAGCGAAAGTAAGAATATAAAACGACATCCCTGTGATTCTGAGTGCTTGTTGTTCAAATATGTCTGGATTTGTATTATCATTATTTCTATTCAATCGTCTTGTCATATGCCATATTCCAACCCCTGAGATTACTTCCACAAACGAATCCATCCCAAAAGCAAAAAGGGCAATAGTTTCATCCCCCAGGCCAAAAAAAACAGAGATTATGCCCTCAATGATATTATAAAAAATCGTAATCAGAGCTAATATTGCTGCCTGCTTATAAAGAATTTCTCTAATATATGGATTATTTGAATCCATAATTGATTGGCACCCTGGTGTAAAATTATGACAATTCCCGAATCAGTAAAAGTGAGGTTTCTCACATTCGTTCGTAATGACACGAGAGAAAAGAGTTTAATTTCAAGACTTGCTCATATCTGGATTTAAAAAGTCACGAAGGGCCTGAGCCACAGTTTCCGGTTTTACAATAGGGAGGGAACAACGGTTTTCAATACAAATAAACAGACTTGGAGTTTCAGGGTTTGGGAAAATCCCTTTTTTAATTATTTCAATATCTTTTACAGGGTCTAAAAGCTGTACTATTTTGTCTGGTTCATATAATTGAAGAGATTCTTGAAATAAAGCCAGAGTTCGCGGATCTTTTTTGTCTCCCACAACAACCATCGAGATTGGATAGTTAAAATATCGTTCCAAGGCTAAGGCATAGTCTTCATCAAATATGTTATAGTTACTTTCATCCCGCCAGAAACTTTTTAAAATTGTCTCCGCCTGGTTAAAGTAATCCTTGTTATAAGTATAATAATAAAGCCGTAATAGATTTTCTGAAGCAACAGAGTTTTCCTTTTTTGGAGCCATTGGAATGCGTAACGCAGCTATCTCCAATGACCCATTCGGTATGTCCCGAAGATTCCCTTTTTTGGGGTTGAAATAGTTTAATTTTATATCTGCCGCTATATCTTCGGCATAATTTAAAAAGAAACTATCCCCGGATGATTCATAGGCATCAAGAACGGCCTTAAGCATCCATACCTGATCAGGTAAAAAACCAGAGTCTCCATCATCCTGTTTTGCATAATGGAGAAAGCCTTTCCCTTTTTTATAATTAGACGCAATCAGAAATCTGATTGATTTGACGGCGAAATCAAAATATTTCCTTTCTCTTAAGATGTTTGCTGTCATAAAGTAGCTCGATATCATCATCCCATTTAAATTGGTGATAATAGTCTTGTCAACATATGGTGAAGAGCGTTTTTTTCGTTCTTCCAGAGTCAAGGTATAATATATTTCATCAGCATCCTGACTTGCATAAAAGCCGCCCTGTTGATGCTGAAGGTTGTTTTCAACATAATTCAGGATTTTTTTTGCGGTCTTTTTATATTTTTCATTACCGGTTCGCTGGTAGGCTTCCAGGTAATTTTGTAACAGGCCGGCATTTCCATCCAGCATTTTTTCAAAATGCGGTTTTGACCAATCTTGTGCAGTAGAATATCTAAAGAACCCACCTTCCAAACTGTCAAAGACTTCCCCCTGACTCATTTTATCTAACGTTTTTGTAATAATTTGTAAGATCGAGTTGCTTTTAGTCTGATGATATTTAAGAAAGGCAAGTCGAATTGCTGTTGGATGATGAAACTTAGGTGACATGCCAAATCCTCCATTTATTGGGTCAAAAACAGTTTTTATGGATTGAAGTACCTGATTTATAGCGCTTTGTTTTAATTCAATATTTAAATCTGAGGTCTTCTCAATTTCTGTTTTTATCTTTTGATTCATTATTTTAATTTTTTTGTAAATAGTTTCCTTTTCCTCTTTATAAATTTTGCTAACTTGCTGAAGAATTTCTATCATATCCTTTGGTTTAATATAGTTCCCGCCAAATAAGATTTCTCCTGTAGGAGCTAACAAAGCAACGCTTGGAAGCCCACCTTGAATATAACGTCGATAAATATCGGGCCGTTTGTCCGCGTCTACCCGGATACTGATAAAATTTTTATTTAACAAACGAATAATTTCCGGATCCGACAAAGTGGTTTCATCAAGCACATGGCACCAGTGGCACCATATAGCAGTTAAGTCTATAAAAATAGGTTTGTCCTCTTTTTGAGCTTTTGCAAAAACATCTTTACCCCATATGTGCCAGTTAACCAAATGAGCTTCGTTTAGTCTGGGAGAAAACCGGAAAAGAGAAAAATCTCCTGCATTAACACAATTAGGAAACAATAAAAAAAAGAATAAAATAATTACTGAATATAACTTCATTGCAAAACCTTTTTTGTATGATTAAATAGTTGTACCGTTATAAAATTAAATGCTTGTATAAGGTACGACTTGGCCAAAAGCTATGTTTATTTTTATGTTCCTCTCCATTCTTTCCTCGAAATTCAGTCTTTTATTTTAATGGTCGCCAACTGATCCAGTGATGGCTCATTTATTAAATCCTCAAATAATTTAATCATATCGGAACTGAACCAATCTCTGGCGCCGGCTTCACGCGTATCTACAAATCCCATTTTATCAATAATAATTGAAGTAGGAAGTGCGCGAATCTTATAAAGTTTCTGAATAGTGGCATCAGTATCAAGAAGCACCGGAAAAGTAAGCCCCAGTTCCTGCAAAAATGGTATGACAACGGACTTCCCCTGGCGGTCTATACTTACCGCAAGCATTACAAAATCCTCTTTTTTAAATTTCTGGTAGAGTTTTTCCATAGCCGGCATTTCAGTTCGACAAGGGCCGCACCATGTAGCCCAAATATTTAGAAAAACTATCTTTCCTCTGAACTGAGAAAGGGAAATCGGTTTACCATGAATATCGGGAAGGGTAAAGTCCGGGGATACAAAGCCTTCAAAGGGGCCAATTTCATAAAGGAATTGATATTTGTCATTCTTTTTTTTGTCTTTTTCTGCCTGGTTATTAGAGCGCTCTTCTTTAGATGAATCAGCAAACAGATTTTCTTCCATTATAAAGAGGCTGGTGCTGATTATTGAAAAAACAACAAATGCATAATTGGCAAAAATCTTCATTTTTTTAACTCCTTATTTACAGCTATAAATATGGTGCTTCCGCTTCTTTTAATAAGAAAAAGCACAGTATCTTTAGTGTCCGTTTTATCTATCTTTTCCTGAAAGTCGTTCAGGTTATTTATTTTTTCTCTATTAATTTCCAGAATGACATCTCCTCGTAGGATCCCAGCGGCGCCGGCAGGGCTATCAAAAATAACATTTGCAACAAGAACACCGTTTTGGGAATCAAGATCAAGGCTTTGCATTAACTCGGATGTTATAGCTTGAACACGAAGCCCCATTTTTTCAATATTATTAGATGCTGTTACTCCCGTGTCTTCGGGTTGATCTATTGTGGTTTTAATCACCTTTCTTATGCCATCACGAATAACAACTACATCCACCTCTGAACCGGGTTCTGTCCGTGCAACGATTTTTGGAAGTTCCTCTATACCTTTAGCAGGCTGGCCGTCAAATTCAACAATAACATCTCCTCTTTTAATACCGTCCCTTTCTGCTGGACTTCCTTTAAGAACATCCGCAACCAGTGCCCCTTTGCTTTCAGAAATGTTAAATAATTTAGCCAGTTCCGGAGTTATCTTTTGAATCAAGACACCAAGTCGGCCCCGGGACCCTGTTTCTTTTGTTTTTAAGTCCTCCAGGTTTGACGGCATCATGACGTGGTCTATCATCATTCCGGCTTGTTCATCCGGGAGGACATCTTGTCTCAGCATCATTCCCATATCTGCTGACCTTTGCGGCGCTATAGACTGGATATAATAAGCAAGAGCCATAATTTCATCCTGAGTAAGAGAATCTGAAAATGAAGGCATCGGGGTACCGTTTAAACCGGTTGCTATGGTTAGATAAATATCTTCGATTTTCAGGCCGCGCTTAAGAAGCTGTTGACGAAAATTGGTTGGACGGATTGGCTGCTGCCAGTCGTCTTTCAGCTGATCCGCATTTGTACCATCACCGTAACCCTCAAAGCCATGGCATACAAGGCATTCAGACTTTTGGTAAATCATTTTTCCCTGTTTAATATAATCCATAGATGACTTATTAGCTTTGGGGATCTTTACAATTTCAGACTTTTCATCATCTTCAAAGGCATCGGAAAAAGTTTTGATGTAATAAGCAACAGACCATTTTTGATCGGTAGTCAGTCCTAACCATGGAAGCATTGCGGTACCATGCAAACCGCGTGAAATTGTTTTAAAAATATCATCATCCGTTGGCAAGTCACCGGTTGGGGTTGAGCGGAACTTATATACTCCAAATGTAAAATCACGGGGTTTTGTTTGCAGTTTACTCGCGTTTTCACCTTTTCCATCTCCTTTCAAGCCATGGCAGAATACACATCGCGTTTCGTAAATAATTTTACCCGTATTTATGGAGATTTCGTTTTCTTTCGGCCTCGGTGCTTTTAGATCGATAGGAAGCGTTTCTCCGCTTAGCCACATGTTCATTAGTGTCATATCATCCATCATTTCGCCCATACCATCTCCCATTATGCCCCTCCCCCTGACAAATGCAGTAAGAGAGGAAATGAAAATGATTAGTAGGGACAATGCAAACAAAAATTTATACTTTTTTGACATGTTATGTTTGACTTAATTGTAATAATTTTAATTTAACCGCAGAAGTCGTAGTGACCGTCTCCCATTTCCTGGTCCAGCGATTATGCGATTTTTTTGGCTTTGAACTGCTCCTGGACAACCTCCAAGGAAAATTGCCTTGGAGGGATATTTCCCATCGAACTATGGAGTTTAAATTAGAGCATTATTTGGTCAAAATTCAAATCTCAAATTCTATGTCCCAAAAAGTCCATTCGGAGTAATATTGAAAGGCAGGATTTTACATCTGTGTAGTTGTATTATTTTTTCCACTACCTTTTTTTTATCCGGTGGTACAAATAATACCAAACACCCCCCGCCCCCGGCGCCGCAGACTTTTGCGGCTGTTGCTCCTTTTTGAAAAGCGGATTTGATAATTTTTTCTATTTTCAGTGTGGTGACATTTTTGGAAAGCTTTTTTCTATTGTCCCATTCCTCATTAAGTAATTGACCCACAATATCAAACCTATTTTTTGCGAGAGCCTCTCCCATTTTTAGTGCCGTCTGTTTTATTGACTCCATTTTTTGGTAAAGGGCTTTATCTCCATCAATATGTTTTTTCATAATTTGCCAGTTATTAGTTCCGGAAGCTCTCGGTTTACCGGTAAAACATAAAATCAATCGTCTTTCCAATTCTTTAGTATGAATGTTTATTTTTTCTCGGGTTACACCTTTGTCTTCCAGACGGATAATATTTACCCCTCCGAATAATGCCGGATAATAATCCTGCTCTCCTGTTGGAACGCCGATGACCCGCGCCTCAATGTTTTTGGCGATTGTTAAAATTTCTTTCTTAGAATACCGGTTATCGGTAAAACGGTTCAAGGTGCTATTAAGGGCGATATTCAAAGAGGAGGACCCACCTATGCCGGAACCCGCCGGAGCAGCACAATCAGTAATTAAATGAAAACCCTGCTTGGGAGAATAAAATCTAATTAATTCCGTTATAAGTTCAAGTCCCTTTGCGGCATTGAGTTTATTAATTGAAGCCACATTTACTCTCTTCCCCTGATCTTTGGATTCTATTATAATTTTTTTATCATCTCTTGGCGTTAATTTGACAGTAGCGTATAAATTAATCGCTGCATTTATCGTGACTGCGCCGTGATGAAAAAGATATAATGGCCATATATCAATAGTTCCCCCTGCTAAATCAATGCGAGTTGGCGCTTTAGACTCAATGATCATAACATTTTCCTTTTAACCACGAAGTTACTAGGTCACAAAGAGTAATATTTGTGTTCTTTGTGTCTTTGTGGTTAAGCATTGTATCATTATTTAAAAAAAAATCTCCTATATAAAAGCATGAATATTCCAAAAATGTTTTCTGTCTAAACATGCAAAAGGGGGAGTTCCCTCATTAAAAGGAAGTGATTTAAAATCTTTACTAAAGAAAGTTGATGATAACTGGCAGATGGTTAATGAACATCATATTGAAAAAGAATGTAAGTTTGAAAATTCCAGACAGGCCCTTGACTTTACCAGTAAAGTCGGCGAGCTTGCTGAAAATCAGTGTCATCACCATGATATTTATCGTGTCAGGGGGAAAGTCAAACTGACCATATGGGCGCATAAAGTAGGCGGTTTAACGGAGAGCGATTTTATTCTGGCTGCGAAATCAGATCAGTTGTTCTAACGGCTAATAGAAAGAT
>CAJXCL010000032.1 GCA_913051775.1 uncultured Nitrospirota bacterium
AGACAAAATGATTATCTTGGGATGGTTATTGTATTTGAAGATCTCACTGAGCTTATTAGGACTCAAAAAATTGCCGCTTGGAGAGAAGCAGCCAGGGATTTTGCCCATGAAATTAAAAATCCCTTAACTCCTATTCAGCTGAATACCCAGAGAATTCAGAAAAAATTTAAAGAAAAGTCCAGAGACTTTAACAAGGTTTTTAAAGAATCCACTAAAATTATTGTCAGCGAAGTAAATGGAATGAAAGAGTTGTTAAATGAGTTCTCACAATTTGCAAGAATGCCGGAATCAAGACCAAAACCATATCTCCTTCACGATATTATTGACGAAACGGTTAATCTGTATAATGGAGTAAAAAGTAATGTTGAAATAACCAAGCAATTTGACCCAAAAATTAGATTAATCAATATTGATTATGAACAGATTAAAAGAGTTTTTGTAAACATAATTGATAATGCTATTGATGCTATGAATGGGGGAGGGCGTATAGAAATAGGCACCTACCTTGACGAAATGCATGATACGGTAAAAGTTAAAATCTCTGATTGTGGCGAAGGAATTAATACTGAAGACAAGGTAAAATTATTTATCCCGTATTTTACGACAAAAAAAAGAGGAACTGGACTTGGTCTTGCTATTGCAAACAGAATCCTAAAAGATCATAATGGAACTATTAAAGCAATTCCAAATAAAGTAAAAGGCACAACTTTTTTGATCGAGTTACCTGTATAAGGTGTTTGCTGTGAAAAAAGAAAATATTTTGATAGTAGATGATGAGAAAAATATTCTGAAATCTCTTGAGGGAATATTGCTTGACGAGGGCTATAATATCAATAAAGCGGATAATGGTTTAAAAGCGTTAGAACTTCTGGAAACCGTCCGGCCGAAGTTGGTTTTACTCGACATTTGGCTTCCCGGAAAAGATGGTATTGAAGTTTTAAAAGAAATCAAAAGCAAGTACCCTCTTATCCAAGTAATAGTAATATCAGGTCATGGAAGTATAGAAACTTCTGTAAAAGCCATCAAATTGGGGGCTTTTGATTTTATTGAAAAACCTTTTTCTCTTGAAAAAGTAATGATTACGGTTAACCAGGCAATGAAAACACAAACTAATTGCAGAAAAAATAACAAGATTCAAAAAACTAACCGTCGGACAAAGATTGATAAAGACATTGAATCTAAAATAAATTTTTTAAAGAAGTTGGATTCAAGTTCATCCCATGAAAAAAAATTAACAAAAACACGCGCTATAAAAAATAATAATTCTATTAAGGAAAGGGAACAGGCATGGGAAAAAGAATTCATCTTAGAACAATTAAAAAAATATCGTTGGAACCCTGAAAAAGTAGCCGGTGAATTAGGAATTACGAAATCACAATTTAAGCAAAAACTAGTGTATCACCAAATCAAACTGTCTAAACCAGGCAGAATAAAAGAAAAAAACCAGCGCACTCTCCAAAGAAGTGTTGTACTGTGCGGCCAGGGTTTGCATTCCGGCATTAAAACAGGCCTTATTTTGTCTCCATTACCTCCACACAGTGGAATAGTTTTTGAAGACATATCAACTGGAGAAACAGTAAAGGCTCATATTGATAATGTCGCGTCAACAAAATACGCGACGACCTTGGAAAAAAATTATACTTCAATCAAGACTATAGAACATATAATGGCTGTTTTACACATGTATCGCATTAGTAATCTACTGATAAAAATAGGCGATGAAGTTCCTATTATGGATGGCTCTGCAAGAGACTTTTGTGAACTTATTGAAGATGGCGGAATTGAAGAACAAATGATCAGCTTAGAGGAAATTGTTATTGATAAGGAATACTGCATTAAAAAAAATGGACGATCAATACGTATAATGCCATCAAAAAAATTTGAAGTTAAATACCAATTTAATTCTGATGGCCCGATAAAGGAACAAAAATTCGTATATTCACACAGAGGAAAAGAAAGCTTTAAGAATGAAATTGCCCCGGCAAGAACTTTTGGATTTTTAAAAGAATATGAAAAACTTGAAGAATTGGGGCTGGCAAGCGGTGGAAGACTGAGTAATGTTATTTTGCTTGATGACGAAAAAGTCATTAACACTAATTTAAGATTTCCTGAGGAACTTGCCAGACATAAAATATTAGATATAATAGGTGACTTTTATCTTTTAGGAAAACCGGTAAGAGGCTGTATAGTCGCATGCATGACAGGCCATGCAGAGAATATCGCTTTACTTAAAGACATACGTAATAATGTGATGGTTTAGGCTACCTATTATTAATTGCCTTTTTATTGCATCGTTTTAATAACATATGACTAATGATCAATAATGAGTTAAGAAATGGTTAGAATTGCCGTTCTTGTCTCCGGGCGAGGGTCAAACCTTCAGGCCATTATCAATTCCATAGAAAACAAAAAAATCAACGCCGTTATTGCTGTAGTCATCAGCGATGTGCAAAATGCATTGGCCTTAGAAATTGCCAAGGAGCAAGGCATTAAGACATTATTTGTTGATTCAAGTAAGTTCAAAACGAGAAAAGATTTTGATCAAAATATTATTGAAATTATAAAAAGGGAACAAGCAACTCTAATTTGCCTCGCTGGTTTTATGAGAGTTTTGTCTGAAACCTTTGTTAAACAATTTAAAAATCGGATTATGAATATCCATCCATCCCTTCTTCCTTCCTTTCCAGGCCTTAAGGCTCAAAATAAAGCGTTAGATGCCGGCGTAAAGTTTAGCGGTTGCACAGTTCATTTTCTTGATGAAGGTATAGATACCGGACCTATCATTTGCCAGGCGGTTGTTCCTGTGCTTGACGATGATACCGTAGAAAACCTTTCAAAAAGAATTTTAAAAGAAGAGCATCATATCTATCCTTTAGCTATTCAAGCATTTATAGAGCAGAGGTTAGTTTGTATAGGAAGAAAAGTATTCTGGAAAAATGAAAAAAATACCTGATACGTCTTTTAGAATTTTTTCTTTCTTCATTATTTTCTTTTTAATCCCACAATTCACCTATTCTGACCCTATTGACCACATAATTAATGGGCTTCAAAAGTATCTAAACAACACGAATGATTTTACAGCGTCGTTCACCCAGATAACACAATTACAATCTTTTGGAGAAAAACAGATTTCCAGTGGAGAGGTCTATATTATGAAACCTGGACAAATGACGTGGAAATATCAGAAACCGGAACTTCAAACAATTGTCATAAATAGTCGGCAGGTTTGGATATACACACCGGAGGATAATCAAGTGCTTAAAACAAGGATCAAGAAATTAGGTACATCTGCAATCTATAAATTATTTCTATCCAGAGAAATTAAGATAAATGAAATGTTCAACATTTCTGAATCAAAGGATGAAGAATATTCTGAAAAGCAGGCGTTTTTTTTAGAATTGTTTCCTAAAAATACGGAGGTGAATGTCAATAAAGTTATAATAGAATTGTCCAGGGTTAACTATGAAATACAATCATTTGCAACCTATGATCAAATGGACAACATTACAACAGTAAAATTCACCCGATCAAGAAGAAATAAAGGCATAAATCCATCTATTTTTGATTTTAAAATTCCTGACGGTGCAGAAATTATAACATCTGATGATTTAGGTGCTTCGTAAAATAGTAAAAGATTTTATTAGATTTGTAAATCACGAAGAAAGCCAAGAACATATTGAAAACCATTCCCCTTTAATTCCCCTTAGCAAGGAAGGGGAAGGGAATAGCAAATCATTTACTTCCTGTTTTTGGTGGTTATTTATCCATTTTTAATTGTTGCTTTAACGTATTATGCATCTGTCAGAACTTTTTGATAAAAATAAATTTGTCGTAACTGTAGAACTACCACCACCAAAAGGAACTGAAGTTCAGAAAACACTTGATATAGCCAAATCCCTTAAAGGAATAGTTGACGGTATTAATGTGACAGATAATCAAAGGGCCATAATGAGGATGAGCTCTCTTGCATTCAGTCATCTGATAAAAGATACCGGCAACGAACCTATAATGCAGATTTGTTGCCGTGACCGAAACCGCATTGCTTTAAAGTCGGATATTCTTGGCGCCGGAGCATTAGGCATAAAAAACCTTTGTCTTATGACAGGAGATCATACTCTTGTAGGAGATCACCCTGAAGCTAAACCTGTGTTTGATATTGACTCAATACAATTAATCCAGTTGGCCAGAAAACTGGAAAGCGGGAGGAACATATCATCAAATCTCTCTTTTTCAATAGGAGGGGTGGCTAATCCATTTTCTGAACCCTTTGATCTTCAGAAAATAAAATTAAAAAAAAAGGTTCAAGCTGGCGCTACTTTCTTCCAAACGCAACCTTTTTTTGATCATGAATCAATTTTGGAATTTGTAGATGATGTTAAAGAGATTAATGCAAGATTTTTAATTGGATTCACTCCTTTGAAATCGGTCAAAATGATCCATTTTATGAATAAATATATTTTGACAAAGCCTATTCCAAAGCCAGTCTCGATTAGGATAGAAAAATCAAACAATCAAGCTTTAGAAGGAATTAAAATTGTCGTGGAGTTAATCAAAAAGATAAGAGATCTAACAGATAAAATTAACGGAATTCACATCATGCCGCTCGGCTTGGAAAACCATCTGCCGGATATTTTGATGAAATTGTAAGACTTCCAGTTATATAAAAAAAATATTAAAAACCGATAAACACCTTATCATACAGCGTACCAAAGCCGTAACGAAGTTTGAAGTATATAAAATATGCTAAAGTATTTAAAGTGCCTAAAGTTTATGTATAAGAATTTTAATATTTTGAGATTCTTCGGTCGTGGAGCTTTTGCTGAACGAAGAGAAGTGCTCCTTCAGAATGACAGGTAGGCAGAAGTATTATTTGAGCGAAACGAGAAACCTAACTTGAAAGCTGCTATTGTTTCCGTTATCTCTAAAGGGATGAAATGGTTTGTGGGAGTTTTCGAGGCGTCATCTTATTGGATCAAAACCTGAAGTACCTTCCCAGATCTCTTCATGAATAATTTTGACAGGGCGTCACTCGAAAGCCAAACACCACCAGCTTCAACAAATCGATTCACCAAAAGCAGGTTATCAAATAGGGCTATCTGGGTTTCAGCAAAATGGCCGCTCCAGAGGATTTGTTTATCTTCAAGACCGTCTAAATATACTATAAACGCTGAAGCAGGAGCTTTTTTAACTCTATTGACGACCCCTCTCGATCATTTAAAACTATCGGTGATTACCCCTGTAACTACAGCATCCAAATCAGTATTCTTGTATCATTCGATAACTCTAGCAACCAGGTTATCTAAATCAATAATAGCAGGTACAGTTCCAATTTTGTTAATATCCTTTTCAGTTTGTTTTTTTATCAAAGCTCTGCTTTTTTATTCATTTAGATCGGTTTGTGGTTCTTTTATTTGATCAAAAGCAGAAGGTGATATAACAGGGATTTCAGGCGTTTTAACAAGTTCTATTTTTACAGGCATTTCAGAAGGAGGGATGAGATCTAATTGATGGTATGATGAAAACTCTTTGTAAAAAAGATTGGCAACTTTCCTTCTGGTATTCGAATCTAATGGACGGTCTTTTGAGCGCATTTGAATTTGAAACTCTTGAATACCAACCCTTTTTATTTGCTTGGTAGAGGGTGTTCCCACTGATCTCGGCATATAAGTTACTCATTTTCCCTGTGCAGCCAAGAAAAGGTAGTAAAAAAATTCCAATAGCTCCAGCCTTAGTCAAAGCTCATTTACCCGAGAAGCTCATAAAAAATCCTTTAAGCAAAAGCTCTTTCAATTGAACACTAATTGATACTTTACTATAAATGCATTTCGAGGAATTGTAAAATCAATGATTATGTGCTAATGCGAGAGTTAAGAGAGGTTGAAATTACTTTTCGAGCCATTGTAAAATATTCTCAGGTTGGTTCATTGATAAGTCTTCTAATTAATTTCTCTGCTATAGGTGGATCGAAACCGCCGAATATCTGAAATCGGATGTATCCGTTTTTATCTATAATTGCTACTTCTGGTGTCCCTCTTGTTCTGTATCTTTTCATTGTTTCAGGAAGATATTCCCCTTTTTTATGGACATCAATTCCTACGAGGTGATGTATATCCTTTTCTTTTACGAATGACTTTAAACGTTCAGGAGTCTGATGCTCACGTCCTTCAAATACTGTGTGGATACTCAATATCTTAAGCTTGCCTGATTCAATCTGGTTTTTAAAAGTTCTGTTCCATTGCTTCATTAGAGGAATTGAAAATTTGTTGCAACCCGGACACCAAAGCTGGAAAAACTCGACAATGACAACCTTTCCTTTTAATTCACTCAAGGTTACACCCGGACTGTTTATCCATTCAGATATTAACCAATCCGGAGCCTTCCTGACACCTGCATCAGCAGAATCATAGGATAATAATGCTACGCAGAAAGCAAAAATGAACACTCTGAATAGTCTCATTGTTTGTTTACCTCTTACCCATCTGTAAAAAAGGCATCTTTAAAATTAATATCATTTTTTTTAATAATTAGAACATAAAGATGGTCAAAGTTCAATTTTTAAGTTAATGCAAAAATATTTAGCAAATATTGAAGAAACATCCGGAAATAGTTGTCAATATGGGTTAATGAACAGAAAGAAAAATTAAACTTAATGATCTCTAACCATGATTACCCTATCAAAGCTTAAAATTTAGGTGTTGGGATTTATGTAATTCTCTCATTAACCTGGTTTAAACACTCCTTCTTAAATAATAGATTTTTATTTTCAGTCCAAGACCAGATAAATAAAATATATAAATCAGGACTTAAAGCAATGAATTCCTTTGAAGCGCTAATAATTATGAAGGTGGAGATGTTAGAAGATTTTCATGGGTAATATATTCTATTTTTGTCCGGATTTTTCTCCTCCTTCCGGTGGCATCAAACGTGCCCTATGGTTATGAATATCTTTTACTTCATCGTAAATATTCCCTGTTGCCAGAGAACCATCAACTTTTATAACGGCTTCCAATGGAAGTTCAACAATATATTCATAAATTGCATAATTTGAAAATGCACAAAATCTAATTTACCTTTTTAAGTCGATCACTCATTCTGTTAATCAGTTCGCTAAAAGATTCCTCTTCAATTATTTTATGAAACTGAGTTTTTAAATTTGAAACAAGGCTAACTTCATCTAAGATTACATCGTAAATAAGCCACTTACCGTTTATTTTATGTAGTTTGTAGTCAATTTCTATTAACCCTTCACTTTCATGTTCCATGGATGTTCGAATTTCTGCTTTTTCTTTTTTAATAATTTCGTTATTATATTTTATTTTCAAATCAGCAAAAAATTTTGAGGATTTGGGATAGGCGACCTTTTTAAACAGTTTTTTAAGAATGGATAAAAAGTTTTCTTTTTCTTCCGAGGTTATTTTTTTCCAATGGGATCCTAACGTTTTTGGCCCTAAAATGGAAAAATGAATCAACGAATTAGCCATTTTTATCAGTTTTTTGTTGTTTTTTCTCTCTTCAGGAGTTAGCTTGGTCGTAGATTCATCTTTAACCATGCTTATAGTTGAAAGAAGCTCCTTGACAACGGCCACTGGTTTTCCTTCTTCAGCAGATAATAAGCCAGGAAGCATTAATAAGATTAGAAGGTATGACACAATATTAAGCGAGGTTTTTCTCATAAGTAGTAAGTTATCAAATTTAATAATGAACTTCAACCCGTTGCTGATAGCACGAGGTTTCGAGAAGCTTGGCCTGACATATTGCCCTGAGCCTGCCAAAGGGTCTCTCCATACACCGCGATCTCCTAGGTTAACCATGATGAGTTTTTTCAGGAGGATACGATGCAAAGAAAGATAAGACTAAACATTTTATTTTTTATCTCATTTTCTTTTATTTTGATATTTTTTGTAAAGACATTATCTGCCCAGGAGAAAATTGAATTAGCTTTGGATGAGTGTATAAAAATGGCTCTCGATAATAATCGGATAAATAAAGGTAAAACAGTTTATAAAATCAAAACATTATATTATGATCTTCTTCTTGCAAAAGAATTAATCCAATTAGCCGATGAAGTTAAAAGTAACTTTGAAGAAGCTTACGAAAAATCGGGAAAAGAGCTTGAATCTGAAGACCCAGATATCACTCAGCAGGACGTTCTAAAACTAAAATTAGGCTTGCTAGGAAGTAAAGATGAATTAAATCGCTTAGAATATGATAAAAAAGAAATTAATGAATCTCTTAAATATAAACTGGGTATTCTCGGAAATAAAATATTTGATATTAAGTCAAAAAGGCTTAAGCAGGAAAAAATTGACTTAAAAAAAGTTGAGGGCAATATAGGCTTGATCCTCAATGATAAATCTTCTTTTAAAGAAAAGGAAGATATTTTCAGGATAACGAAAGTATTTTTAAAAATAAATAAGGCGAATGACAGCATAAAGACGGCCAGGGAAGCAAGAAAGGTTTCAAGAGGTCTTTTGGTAACTAATTTGGCAAATTTTGATTTTGGAATCGGAGAAGCAAAAGACCTTTTTGAATCACTTTTTATTTACAGGAAATCGGTAAAAAATTACTTAACAAAAATTCATGAATATAACATAGCAGTAGCAGAATTAAGCTACGAAACAGGAAAAGACTCAGACAATTGGGGTTACTAATCGTATAACTATTGGATGGAAAACAGAACAGGTTCATATTCTGCGAGAAAGCTTAAATATTTTTTTGAGAAACGATAATGCCTACCAATACATTTTCTCATATATCTACGTTTTTCATTAGGCTTTTTGCAGCAAGCGATGCACTACCGCGGCTCCTACAGAATCTCCCCAGACATTGATAGATGTTCTAAATCGGTCTAAAAGCCAGTCCACAGCCAATAGCAGGCTGATCCCTTCCAAAGGCAATCCGACTGCCTGAAGGACAATTACCATAGTTACCAAACCGGCTTCCGGTATTCCTGCAGCTCCTATTGCGGCTAAAGTCGCGGTGATAAATATAATGGATTGTTGGGTAAATCCCATTTCTATTCCATATCCCTGGGCGATAAACATCACAGCTGCTGCTTCATAAAGCGCAGTTCCATCCATATTTATTGTACTTCCAAGTGGAATTGTAAAACGCACAGCGCGTTCATCCACTTTATTTTCATGAGCACATTCCATAGTAAGGGGAAGGGTTGCCGAAGAACTTGCAGTAGCAAAAGCTGTCAGCAGAGCACGCAGCATACCTAGCAAATAGCTCCAGCCTCGGCCGGAGATAAAAAAGAGAATTGCAAAAAGAACCGCAAAATGGATGGCCAATCCTGAAAGGACGGTAACCATATGCCACCCTACTGCCTTGACCTCAATTAAGAAAGCTTCGCCGCCTCCTGCTTTTCCGAATCTTCCAGCAATTAAAGCAAAAATACCTATAGGAGCAAAATACATAATCCACGTAACTATTGTCATCATCGCGTCATTAACAGATTCAAAAAACTTAATGGCAGAGACGCCGCGATCTCCTAACCTAATAAGCGCTACAGCAAAAATAATGGAAAAAATTATAAGAGGAAGTAACTGCATTTCTGAAGCGGAAGCAACAAGATTGGGCGACACAAGAGAAAGCACTATGTCGCTGATACCAGTATCCTCTTTGGCCGCAATACTTTCCGGCAATTCACCTACGCCTAATTTCAACCCGACACCCGGTTGAATAAGGTTTACAACTACCAGTCCAATGAAAACCGCAATCGCAGTGGTACTTAGATAATAGAAAATTGTAATTGTGCCAAGTCGTCCCAATTTTTTCGCGTCTCCCATTGATGCGATCCCAGATATAACGGCTGAGATAATGAGGGGAATAATCATCATTTTCAATGCGTTCATAAAAAGCTCTCCAAGCCAGGCAAATTTAAGCATGGTTTTTCCCCAAAACCAGCCGCAAAATATTCCGATTACGACGCCGGTTGCTATTGAAATTAGCAATATTAAAGCGTGCTTATGTTGCATTTATTCCCCTGATTAAAAAAAATGTTCCCACGGAAAAGAGAAAGAAAAGATCATGTTATAGTGAAAGAATGTATCATATCTTATTGAATAAAACTTGACCTTTCAAGGTGTTTTTTCTATTATCCGAAAAAAAAGAAATAAAGATAAGTGAGAATTTTACAATTGAAAACATGAAACCTCTTTTTCATACTAGTTTGATCAACGGGCCTTTTGATGATCCTGTTTTATATGTAGACTTCATGTTCAAGAAAAGGGCACTCCTATTTGATTTAGGAGATATATCTAAACTTTCTCCGCGAAATCTTATAAGAATCAGCCATGTTTTTGTAACCCATACCCACATGGATCATTTCATTGGATTTGATTATCTGATCAGGCTTTTACTCGGAAGAGATCAGACTCTTTCACTTTACGGTCCTCCAGGAATTATTGAATCCGTTAAGGGAAGGCTTTCCGGGTATAACTGGAACCTTGTCGGAAATTACCGCTATCCGTTTTTATTAAAAGTTTTAGAAATACATGAGGACCATTTGGAAGAAATATTGCTTGTTTGCCGAAAAAAATTTGCCCCCCAAGATCCTCCAAAAAAACTGGCTATTCCCCAAGATTGTTTAATCCACCGAGACGAGCAGTTTATAATAAAAGCTACTGCGCTGGATCATAAAATTCCGTCTATGGCTTATTTTCTTAAAGAGCGTTTTCATTTGAGCGTTAATAAGGAAAAATTGAAAGAGTTTGGCTTTGTTGTGGGTCCATGGTTAACCAAATTAAAAAATAGTATATATGCTAAAAAATCTTATAATTATACTATAAAAGTTCAAGTTAAAGATAATGTAAGGGAGTATGAGTCAGGATATTTAAAAAAGGAGATTTTGAAAACTACACCCGGGCAGGAGATCGGGTATATTGTAGATTGCGACTATACCCCTGAAAATAAGGAGAAAATAATTGCCTTTATGAATGGAGTTGATGTTTTATATATAGAATCTTCTTTTTTAGACAAAGATAAAGAAAGAGCCCGAGAAACAGCTCATCTTACCGCTAAAGAAGCGGGTGAATTAGCCCGTGCGGCAGGAGTAAAAAAGCTGCAGGTTTTCCACTTCTCTCCCAAATATTCTGGAAATGAGCAACTTTTGATAGAGGAGGCTCAAAATGCATTTAATCTGGGATCAGTTGCCGGGGATACTGATCATGGGTCGGAAAATTAAATCTGAAAGCTGAGCGCTGAAGGTTGATAGCTTAGCTAATTTAAATTCATTTTAACGGAAAATTTTTTTTTACAAATTTTACTGCATCATCATGAGTTCTGATTTGCCTTTCTAAAATGGCATCCTCAACCGCAGTAAGGATTTGTTTGAAAAAAGGACCAGCTTTGTAGCCCATTTCTATGAGGTTATGACCATTTATAATCGGTTTTGGTTTTATCTCCTCCGGTTTCAGCTCCAACAATTTTTGCTTGCAGAATTCCATGTTGGTCAGATTTCCATGGCATGCAAGACAGTCCAATCGATGTAGTTCCAGATGATCAGCGAAATTTGGCAGGCGCAGAAACCGCTTCAATTTGCTCTCACGCATTTTTTGAACATCCTTAAATCGGAGATGATGAAGTACTAACTCCGATATATGCTCAACCTGTTTTTTAGAGAGCCGCAGCCGTTCTCCTATCTCTTCAGTAATTCGCGCGCCAATTTCACAGTGATTATTAAAACGAATACGATCTTCTATGGAAAATGTAGGAGGTTTTCCAACATCATGAAGGAGCACAGCCAAAGCCATTTCAGGAGTAGGGGTGCTCATATTTTTTAGCATAAGCATTGTGTGCTCCCAAACGTCACCCTCCGGATGGAATTCTTCAGGTTGATTTATCCCTTTCATTGCGCTGACCTCCGGCAAAATCACTTTCAGCATCCCGACTTCATCGAGCAAGTCTATGCTATTGGCAGGATGAACTCCTGTAAGCATTTTGCACAATTCATCCCTTATTCTTTCAGCACTGACCTGAAAAATTGTATCGGCCAGCTCTTTAATTGTATTATATGTATACGGTTCTATTTCGAACTGAAATCCGGCAGCAAATCTCACAGCCCTGATGAGTCGCAATCGGTCTTCAGAAAAACGGTCTTTAGGATCATTTATAGTTCTAATAATGTTATTCTTAATATCCGCCTGACCATTAACATAATCAATGATTTTTTCATAAGTAGGGTCGTAGAAGATGCCGTTGATCGTAAAATCCCTGCGAAAAGCATCCTCCTTTTCAGTTGAAAAATGGACGTCCTCAGGACGGCGTCCATCTATATACGCTCCATCAGATCTAAATGTTGCCACTTCAAACTCAAAATCATCATATAAAACTTTAACCACACCAAAACTCGCTCCAACCGGGATGGTTTTTTTAAATAATTTCATTACCTGTTCCGGACGAGCATTTGTGGCAATATCATAGTCCAGGGGTTCAATACCCATAATCATATCTCTAACACATCCACCGGCCCAGTAGGCTTTGAATCCGGCATTAGACAATATTTTTACCATTTCCTGAGCTTTGGTTTTCATAATTTGAACCGCTAAAGACTATATAATATTTTGCATATTATTTATGAGCTTAGTGTAATTCGAGTAATTCGTGGTTTCAATCACAAAAAATGATTAAGAGATTTTTGTAGGAATTATTTAAGAAGATTCAACAGGGTAGGGTAGGGGATACTTTTTCTTTACAAGTTCTATCTCATTCAGGTATTTATCAGAATAATAAAACATTGAATAATTATTCAGCTCATCTTCCAGGACCTTGATATAAGGCCGAATATCGATTCCATATTTATTGATTTCCCTGACATTTGCTTCATGGATTATCATGGTTGAATAGTAAAACAGAAGGATTCTCATTCTGCTCTCTAATCTAAAAAGATAAGCCGTGCCCCCCAAAGTATTTAAAAAAAAGTGAGAATACTCATACAAATCATCAAAAGGAGGAAGAAACATTTCATTGTCTTTGCAACGAATATGCTGCTGGTAAAAGTAGTCTATAGTTTGCTCAATAACATTTTTTTCTTTCTCAATGATGTCCTTGATTAAAATAATATTTCTTTTGCTAAGGGCTCTATAAAAATGATATGCGTTTTTCAAGATATCTCCAGGAAATTTTTTCTCGACAACAATAGGCTTCTGTTCGTGGAGTTTTGATGTGATGCTTTTGAAGTGAGTATAGGTCCCACTTTTTAGCTGATATTCTTTGATATATTCTCTAGTGTCTAAGTAGGAAAAAAAATTAATAATCTTGTTATTAATCCCGCTGCAATCTATCAGCGGCACAATATTTTCATTTTTAGTCGATTCCAGGGAAACTTCTTCAGCCGATTCCAGGGAAACTTCTTCAGCCGATTCCAGGGAATCTTCTTCAGCCGATTCCAGGGAATCTTCAGAAGAGGGGGCCTTTTCTCCAAAAACAGCAGATAATTTTTCCTGCTGCGGTTCTAAAAGCGCCCTCTTTTTTTTAAGCTTTTCTTTCAGTACAACGGTTTCCTCTTGCAAATGCTGGATCTTCTCATCTTTCTTTTTATATTCATTTTCCAAAAGCTCCTGTGACTTGCGGGCCTTAATTTTATCCACTAAGAGGTAAGCCAGACCGGTCCCGCTCAATAAAAAAGCTATGCAAATAATCGCTACGACACTTTTGTTCATTATCACAATATCCTACTACAATTCATTGTTTTTACAAGGAAAAATTTTATTTTAAAAATTGAAAACACTGAAAATTTTAGTAATTTTTTTTTATCCCAAGTAGTTGTGTGTAAACACCCCTAGAGTTCCCCTTTTTGGAGGATTAAGAGGGGCATCGATTTCTAAGCCCGCCGTAAGCAGTGGGGAATGCGTTCGTTAAACATTTACAATTACCTAAGATTTTTCGATACACTTCGAAATGACAGAAAATGAATGCTTTACTTCAAGCAGTATATACGATAGTTTTTCTACTTTTTATTTAAAGGCGAATGTAGAGCTATATACAGGTATTTCAACATGGATAGCAAAAAGATAGGAGGCTTCGAAGATGATTTTTCTTTTTGAATAAATTGACAACCCAGTATAACTACGCAAATGTATTTACATTAGTTCCTTTGCAAAACTCTGAAGCTCCAGCGGAGCTTTTCCCCGCCGAGTTAAGTAAAATTTTAGAAACATACTATCTGCCGGCTGGAGATCTTTGCAGAATAGCATCCCTACCACCGGTCAATTGATTAATTTTTTCTGTCGCTTTTGTCGAAAGAGATAAAGAAGTTATTAAATTGTCACCTAAAACCATTTCAGTACCCTAATTAAATTTACACTGCATCAATTGTAATATAATTTGTGACTATTTTCAACATTAACCGCAAATAAATAACTTCAACTTCTAACTTTTTAATAATTGTACTTTGCTAAAAAGCATAAATCGTACATGAAACGCAATTACATTCATCCCTGCGGAGCGCATCAAGCAATCTCATTGCTTATAATCAAACTTTTATCGCTTCAGCACAGGTTTATCTATACTGTTTTTTAATCCAGAACCGGTATTCTCCACTTTTTACACGGTCTGCCCATTTTCGATTTGAGATATACCATTGGATGGTCTTTTTCATCCCGGATTTAAAGGATTCCTCCGGGCTCCAGCCTAAATTGTTTTTTGTTTTGCTGAAATCAACTGCATATCGGCGATCATGTCCTGGACGATCCTTAACAAAGGTAATTAATTCTTTCCTTGATCGATTAGGAAGTTTTTCCGTTGTCTCATCTAATAAATCACAAATCTGTTCTACCAGATCAATGTTTTTCATCTCACAATTACCGCCAATGTTATATGTCTCCCCCCTGCTTCCGCTCTTCATGATCTTCCAGACAGCTTTGCAATGATCCTTTACAAAAAGCCAATCTCTGATATTTCTACCATCCCCATAAACTGGAAGATCCTTACCTTCAATGGCATTGAGTATCATAAGTGGAATCATTTTTTCAGGAAACTGGTAAGGACCATAATTGTTGGAGCAATTTGAAATGGTTGTCGGCATGTCATAGGTTTTGTTGTAAGCCCTTACGATGTGGTCTGAAGCTGCCTTCGAGGCCGAATAAGGACTGTTGGGTTTATAAGACGTTTTTTCTGTGAAAAAACCACGATTGCCCAGGCTGCCAAAAACCTCGTCTGTGCTTATATGGTGAAAAAGAATTAACTGATCCATGTTTGCTCTGGCTAATTCAAGGAGGTTAAAAGTGCCAATAATATTTGTTTGGATAAAAGCATCCGGAGCAACAATAGAACGGTCTACATGAGATTCTGCGGCAAAATGACAGACAGTATCAATCAGGTATTTGCTGAATATTTCCTCCATTCCTTTAAAATCACAAATATCTTTTTTTTCGAAAATGTACCTATCAGAAAATTGAGACTCTATATAGGCAAGGTTTTCAGAATTCCCGGCGTAAGTGAGTTTGTCCACGTTAATGATTCTTCCTTTAAAATCGGACTCCTCAAGAAGATACCGGATAAAGTTTGCGCCAATGAAACCGCAACCACCTGTTAATAAAAGGTTCTTCATCGATTAGCCTCAGTCGCGTCTCTTATTAAGCGTTCACGAAACTTTGAAAAGAACTGTTCTAAATCGTTTTCCCAATGATTCATCAAGTTAATCCCTTCTTGTTTTAGTCGCTTGTTTTCCAAAATAGAATTCGCGGGTCTACGGGCCTGTGTAGGATACTCCTTTGTGCTGCATGGAATAACTTTATACGGAATTGCAAATTTCTTTAGAAAATATTCTGCCGCCTCAAACCAGGTACTATATCCCTCGGAAGTAGCATGATAAGTCCCCTGCCCGTCGGTTTCAATTATTTTTTTAATCTGTAATGCCAGCTTGAAAGTCCAGGTAATGGACCCAAACTGATCATTAACCACCTTTACTCCTTTTGGTGGATTTTTTGAACACAGTTTTAATATAGTTTTAAGAAAGTTATTACTTCTAATTCCATACAACCATGCCGTTCGTATGATGGCATAAGAATTGGTTGCTTTTTGGATAGCAAGCTCACCCTCAAGTTTTGTATTGCCATAATAGGTAAGAGGATCTGGACTATCATCTTCCACATAATATTCAGGTGTGGGTTTTTTGCCGCTAAAAACATAATCAGTGGAAATATGGATGATCTTACAGCCGAGTTTTTCTGATATTTCCGCAAGATTTTTAGGACCAATGACATTGACTTTCCACGCTAAATCTTTCTCGGTTTCACAGGCATCGACTTTAGTATAGGCGGCACAATTAAGAATAGTATCTGGCTTAAAGATATTTATTATTCTTTCAGTTTGTCCAAAATCTAAAATATCCATTTCTTTGTGGCTATGCGACAGCACTTCATACTTTTTTTTAAGGACCTCATTGCAATCAAAAGCTAATTGTCCGTTACCACCGGTAATTAATATTTTCATATTCATAAATTTGGCAAAACTGCATATAGTTCAAGATTATACCTTATAAGATAGACTTTTGAAAATGCGTAGATAATGTAATTTTAGGTTTGACATTCATTTTTCATTCCATTATAAAATTTCGAGTTAATACTTTGAAAGTGTTTATCGAGCGCATCCCTCGCAGTTTGCTGCGGGGAGCTTCAATTAAAGAACGAGGTAAATAAAAAAACGTTGTGAATGGGCTGGAAAAGATCCGTTGATGAGGGTTTATCATGATAAGGAATGGGGAATGTCTGTTCATGACGATCAACTGCTCTTTGAATTTCACATCCTCGAAGATGCCTGGTTGGGTTGAGCTGGATGACCATACTGAAGAAACGTGAGAATTATCGAAAGGTTTTTTCTGAGTTTAATACTGCAATTGACATAAATTACTGCAGCTAAAAGAGAAAAACTCCTTGCTAATCCGGGTATTCTAAGAAACAGGCTCAAAGTAGATTCCATTTACATTAACGCGAAAGCTTTTCATAAAATCAAAGATGAAATTGAAATTTTTGATAAGTATATTTGGCAATTTGTAGACGACTCTCCAGTTCAAAATAAATGGAAATGATTAAAACAGATTCCAGGCAAAACAAAAAAATCAGATACCATTAGAAAGATTTAAGAAGAGAGGCTTTAAATTCGTAGGGTCTACTATCTGCTATGCCTTCATGCAATCAGTTGGTATGGTCAATTATCACACCGTTGACTGTTTTGCTATAACAAATTGAGTGAGTAATTTTATTTACCACTAAGGCTTAAAAACATAATGTCATCACAATCTTTATCAGTCAATAATCGATGGAAATCCAAATGGATCATTTCTTATCTTAATCATTTTAATAAAAAAACCCTCTTAGTTTTTTTAGTCATCTTGATAGGTGCGTGGCTTCGGTTTTATTACATAGGAGCCGGACTTCCGGAGGTTGTTTACGTAGACGCTTTCAAGTTTGTTGACAATGCTCGACACATTGTCCGGACAGGATTTCTCGAACCTCAAGAATTTCAGTATCCGGGTTTCTATACTTATCTGTTAGCTGTTATTTACCGGGTACTCGGCATTAATTCTGATTACGGTTTTCACCTTACTGCGCGAATCGTTTCTGCTTTGTTCGGAACAGGACTTATATACCTAACTTACTTGTCCGCGCTGCGGGTTTGTTCATATTGGGGCGCATTGCTTGCGGCTTTGTTAGTTTCTATCTCCATTGCCAGCGTTAGCTTGTCACGCTTGCCTGTGACTGATTCTATCCTTACCTTCTTTATGACAACAGGATTATGGATTTTAGCCAGACAATCGATCCACCTGAGACATTTTATCGCAGTCGGATTTTGTCTGGGAATTGCAGTGGGAACGAAGTTTACAGGAATTTATCTTGCCCTATTTATCTTAATCACTGCCATATCGTGCGCCTTTCGATCTCGCAACCGGGTTTTGCCTTTTCAAGGCTTTGCGCTCAGTATATTAACAGCCACTATTTTCTTTCTTTTAACAACACCATGGATCGTGCCAAAGTTCAGTGATTACTATAATCGATTTCTTATTGAATTTCAGATCCAAAAATTTGGTCAGATCGGTCGCATCCAGTATGGATATTTTGATTATTTGATATCTAGCACAATTACATGGGAGCAGCCCTGGCTCAGTACGTCTCTGCTGTACAACACAGGACCTATTGTTTTAATATTTGGTCTTATTGCCTGTCTTATCGGGATAAGTTCCCGTTTTGGCTTTGTTCCTTTTCTATACGCATCATTTGTTATTATTTATCTGTTATTGATTTCCAGACCCGGGCATCTTAAGGCATTTCGGTTCCTCATGCCCATTCTGCCTTCGTTCTTCATCTTAGTTGGATGGTTTATCGAAACTGTTATTCTAAATCAGAAAAAACTGCGTCAAAATACAGTTAGCATATTGGTTGTATTACTACTTCTTTCCATCCCTGTCTACCATTCTTTTCAGTATGTTTCCATGACTCGTCTGAAGATGACAAATCATCATGCGTTTGACTGGATGAAAAGAAACGTGCCTTCCGACTCCTCTGTGTTCGTCACTCCTTTTTTTTTAAATAACCTTAAAAACCTGAAGCTTAAATTTATGAATTTTCAGAACGCTGGTTCAAGGCAATACCGCATACCAAATGATGTCCGCTTTAACACAGAGTTGGAACCTATTTACTCACCCTCTTTGTTTAATATTCTAAAATCAAGTGGTGTTGAATATATTGTCACAAATTCCTATTTTGATGATGCCTTTTCGGATATACATGAGAACCGAGAATGGTTTCCGAAATCAATTGATGCATACGCAGAATTTCGCAAACATCTCGACCGGGAGACTGAAGTAGTTTACAGTATCAAAGGATATAATGCAGGCCAACTCGGACCGGATATTTCAATTTATAAGTTTAAATAGCTACCACCATAAATGTGTGACTGTAGTTGCAGGAAATTTTATTGTGGTGAAGTACTCATTTTGTTATATTTTATTCCTCTAAAGTCAATGGAAATGTCAAATTAAATTTTTACACATCTGTTTAACGTTACTTCTTTAACAAAAAATATTGACTAAAATACTTCAAAAATGAAGCTTACTAAATAGTTTGCTGCAAAAGTAGAAATTAATCCGATTACGCTTTTATGATTCCAGTTTATCCAAAGAAAAGATTTTACACGTTTATCCTGATAGTGCTGGTAAATCTTATATTGACCATATCACTTATTTTTGGAATGGAATTCGTTTCTTCGCGTTTTATCTCCAAACCTGGGGGAAATTTAGTCTCACATTCCCGTCTCAATCATACATGGAGACCCAATTCCGTCCAGATACATAATGAGTGGATTGCCAGTAACCCTGATTTTCCACACCCATATACTCATTACTACAACCGCCAGGGCTGGTTAGAAAAATATGATATTCAAAAAAAGAAACCGCGCTCAACATATCGTGTTTTTTATCTTGGCGATTCGTTTATAGAGGGAACCTGTCCAATGGATCAGTCACTTCCCAGTATTGTTGAACGTAGACTTAACGACATGGCAAAAGATAATAAGTTAATGTTTGAAGTTATTAATACAGGAACTTCAAGCTATTCACCGACAATTTTTTATTTGTTAGTTCGTTATGTCTTAATGGGTTATACCCCTGATTTGGTTGTTATAAACATAGACATGACTGATGATTTTGATGATTGGAAATATAGCCAAACTCTTATACGAGACAATGATGGAAATCCTGAGTTCTCACTTTCAAGAAACATTTATACAGATTTATTCATAGACACTGAAAATAAAGTTTTGCGGGCTACTCTATGGAAAAAAATTCAACTATTTCTGATCCATAATTCCTACACATACAATCTCATTTTGTATATAAAAAAGAAATTTATTAGTACTAATGCTTCAGGCAAGAAACTTTTACCTAATGAGATGGCTCAAAAGATATATCAGCGCTGGTCGTGGTGCAGGAGCAACTGGGATGACTTTACCGCAAAGAATGTAAAGAATACTTTTGATCTTTTGCGTCGACTCACTACTTTTTGCCGGCAGAATAATATAAAAATTATGTTTACCTCAGTTCCTCATTATTGGCAATATGCAGGAAACGAAAATGGAACCGGAAAGCCGCTTTGGTCCAATAGACCACATTACGATATTTCCAATCTATCAAAAGAACTTGATGTCCCGTACTTGAATTCCTTTGAGAAACTTAAACCTTTAATAGGCGGCACACCACAAAAAAAGTTCTATTACAATGGGAATATGCATTTCAATCCTCGCGGCTATGCCGTTTGGGCCGAGGCTCATATAGAATTTTTGACTACCAAAGAATATGCGCTATTACCCGAGCCATTCTACAGCATTGACACAAACAAATAGAGACAATAAACTAATCAAAATCTACGAGGAGAAGGCTCTCGCTGAACCAAACGGCAGATTTTATAAGCAAGAAAATATTTATAAAGAGATTTGTATTTCAGGAGATATGATACTTTCATGATGGGTGGAGAGTTTAAAAAAATAAATTTAAGTGAATCAACATTTTGGTATCTTGTGGTTGCTTTGTTAACTATCATCAGCCTGTGGCCGATATGGTCTGTGCGCTTTCCGCCCATGCAGGATTATCCTCAGCATCTTTCCCAGGTTCAGATTCTCTCTGAATATAGCAATCCAGACTATGACTACAAAGATAATTTTTCAGCCGATCTAAAGCCTGTCCCCTATGCAACCTTTTACGCAATCACCTTTTTTTTTTCCAAATTTCTTCCGATAGAAACATCAGGAAAAGCCGCCATATCCCTATACATTCTGCTTATTACATTTCTAGTACTAAGAATTGCGCATCAACCTAAAGTGGACTCCATACCGTGGGGAGTTTTGCTTCTCTTCCCTTTAGCTTTTAACCAGCAGTATTTTCTTGGTACCATTAATTATCTTTTCTCTCTGCCAATCCTTTTACTATCGTTAATAGGTCAAAAAAATATTATAAAGGGGGAGGGGGGCTTTCGAGCGGCATTTATACATGTTTTATGGATACTAGCATTGTTTTTTACGCACCCCTTTACTTTTCTTGTTTTTATTTTCCTATCGCTAACAAACATAATACTATTTTGCAAGAAACATAATGATTTTAAAAGAATCTTGCCGCACATTTGTGTAGCTGTTTTTCTCTTTTTCGTTTGGTTTTTTACTGCTAATCCTGCTGATGTTTCAGCACTTCCACCGGAGGCAAAAGGATTCCGTTGGATGCCTTTTAATGAGATTCTAGTTTATTACCTGTACATATTTACCGGGATGCTCTGGTATGATGGCCCTGACAGCATTTTAATTGTTCTCTGGATTTCATTAACCTCTATAACAGTTCTGTCGCTATTTAAGCATCATAATGGGGATAAAGATTATCTTAATAAATACGTATTTTTTTTTGCAATTACTACAATCGGTATATTCATTCTACCATTTGCAAAAGGGGTGTTTACTTTTATAAACCTAAGGTTAACCGCTGTTTCATATTTCTTTCTGGCCATGACAGTCGGAAGAGTAAACTTTAAAGGTATTTCAAAGATAATTTTCATTATTCTTTTGGCTGCCATCATGCTTCACTCGGTGGCTAAACAAAGACACATTTCAAACGATATTGCAGATATAGAACCGATTCTAAAAAAAATACCCCCCCAATCCTCTATTCTTGCCCTGGTTTTCAACAATAATTCACCTGAACTCGACAGACGTCCTTTTGATCCGCATATAACTGATCATCACTACTACTATATACTAATCGGAGGAGGAATTTTAAATCCATATTTACCTGATTCGCCTCTTTTTCCAGTCCATTTGAAAGCGGAATCCGTGTTTCCAGAGCCGGGCGGATATATGCCGCATATGTTCAAATGGGAACTTCATGGAGCCTATTACAATTACTTTCTAATTCGCGGTCTTACAAAGGGCGTTCTTCCTTATATAACCAAGAAAGCTGTTTTAGTGGAAAGGTCCGGGAAGTGGCTGCTATTCAAGAAAAAAATCTAACGGATGGATTACGAAATTTGAGTAGAAAAAATACCAGAAATGATATTACTGTTATAGAGGAAATGGCAAGGCCAGCATAAAATAAAACAGGCATATACGTAAATTTTACTTCATGAAATCCTTTCTTTAATGCAACCGCTCTGAAATTATTATTTGCCCTGAGAATCTTGCCCTGCTCGTCATCTATATATACCTTCCAACCAGGATAGAAAGAATCACTAAGAAACAAAAAACCATTTTTGGTCAAACCAGCTTCTATTTCTATTAAGTTGGAAGAATATTTTTTAATATTTACAAAATCATTTTCGACTTTCTTTTTATCTCTCCTGCCTTGATATTCTGCATTTTCCTCCAAAAATAATTCTTTTTTAGAGTCAATCAATCCTTTTGAAAGGTAGTTTAACATTTCCCCATTGGATTTCAGCAGAACAGCGTTGTCAACCAAGTATGACCTTGGGAGATAGTTAGAATTTAAATATAAGTTGGTTTTGCCTTCTGTCATTACTTTTTTGTAACCAGGAAGTTTTATCGCAAGGTCTGAAACAACATATTTTACGTTTAACATATTAAGAAGTTCAAGATTTATCAAAAAATCTGCACCTTTCAAAAAGGCTGCTTTCTGCATAAATTCTACATACCGCTTGAGAGGCAGTATTCCTCCTCCGTAACCCCCTG
>CAJXCL010000033.1 GCA_913051775.1 uncultured Nitrospirota bacterium
CCGCGTTTATCCGTGGCCCCAATAAGAACCCGACGTCAGCGGTTTCAATATCTTTGTTAAGACAGCCTGCAGCTTTCTTTAAAGCTGCAAGCCCGGATTTTTGTGTACAGGTTAATTCCTGTAAACCATGATAGGCAAGAATACGATTTTCTCCTGTTATGGGGGCTAAATCAGCAATGGTCCCAAGGGCTGCAAGGTCAAGGTGCTTTTTCAAGTTGGGAAGCCTGTTTGCAAAATCCGCGTTATCTCTTAGTTTATTCCTGATCGCAGTAAGCAACTTAAATGCTACTCCAACACCGCTAAGTTTCTTGTAAGGGTATGGACAATCCAGTTGAGAAGGATTCAAAACAGCGTATGCCGGAGGAATTTTTTCAGGCACCTGGTGGTGGTCGGTTATGATAACCTCTACCCCAAGGTTTTTCGCTTCAACAATTTCATCATAGGAACTCATTCCGCAGTCAACAGAAATAATAAGACGGGCACCTGAAGAGGCTATTTTCCTGATTGCCTCAATATTAATGCCATATCCTTCCGATTGTCTATCTGGGATGTAATATTGAACATTAACTCCTATTTCTTTAAAAAATGTTTTTAATAACGCGGTAGCGGTTGTTCCATCAACATCATAATCACCATAAATTGTTATCAGAGAGGGTATTGCGTCCTGCTGTTGGCGAGAAACCATTTCTTCCAAAACAGAAACTATTTTTTTGACTGCTTTTTCCATATCCTTCATAAGAAAAGGGTTGTTAAGTTCTTTCAAAGGAGATTTGAAAAAGGTTCGGGCTGTTTGCAGATCAGTTATTCCCCTGTTGATAAGGATTTGGGCTGTCACATGAGAAATTTTCAGTTGTTCGGCAAGATTATTGGATTTGGTCTGGTCGGTTGGGGGATAAATCCAATTATAGTTTGTCATAAATAATAGCCATGGAATGGCAACACAGACTCAATTACGATAAAAAATTATATGCAATAAAAAACTATCGCACTATAGTTGTATCTAAAATAAATTTGCTGCAAAGTCACTAAGATACAAAGATAAGGGAAAATGGAGAACGTTGTATAAGCCGCTGTAAAAAACAAGAACTAAACAGCGCCTAAAAAAAGAACTTTCGTCTTTCTCTCCATCTCTCCTGAATATTTTTGTGCCTTGGTGGCTTCAGCGATTATTGAAAAGTATTATATGAAATCTGAGGGGTGATCGCTAATTGCTTATCGCCTGTATTAGTAAATATAGTGTTTTTAATTTTTGTTCTGGAAAATTTTGCAAGCTTTTCCACGATACCGTTTTGTATTTTGGTATTGTTATCCCAATTGCATTTTCTTGAATTTATGAGCATAGAAAAGGCTAATTCTTCCCCCCCTTCAGCGCCAACATATCCTGAAAGAGTGTTAGCTCCGTTTAATGTGCCGGTTTTAGCGCGAATATATCTCCTTTTTTGAAATTCACTAAGTCTTTTTTTCAGTGAACCATCGATTCCCATAATCCCAAGGGAGGCAACGTATTCCGCTCTGACTGAAAAATCATAATACATATTTTTTAAAACATCGATTATTTGATCAGGAGAGAGGCTGTTTTGTTTGGACAATCCGGAACCATCCACTACTGAATAAGAAGATGGAAGATAACCGAGTGTTTTCATTAGCTGATTAATAAGGTCCAGTCCTTTCCGTGTTGTGCCGGGTGTTCCAAATCTTTCTGCTCCAACTGTTTTTAAAACCTGCTCAGCAATAAAATTGTTACTTATTTTATTCATGTCCTGAATGATTAAAGATAGAGGTCTTGATTTATGAATTACCAGTTCTTTTACCTCTTCCGGTTGCTTTGCTATAGATATACTCCCCTTAATTTTTATCCCTTCTTTTTCAAGAAATTCTTTAAATACCGAAACGGTATACAAAGTGGGATCGGAGACAGTCAAATAAACATGGTATCCCGGAGTTTTGATTGAACCTTTGATAAAAACAGTATCGTATCCTCCTTTTTTAATTCTGCCGGAGATAATGTTGTAGTCTTTTCCTGTAGCCGCAGTTTTTGCTTTGTTGGAGACTTTTATATATTTAGTTGGCGGATCAACCGTTACTATTGGGTGCGCGCCGACTCTTTTTGCCGGATTCACATAAACAGTTACTGTATTAAAATTCAATGAAAGGGCGCTGATTTTTGCATTATAGGGTTTGGAACCTCCATTTTTTCCCACTCCGACCCCTTTACGCTTATCATCAAAAAAAGTGTCGTCGGCAATAATATTTCCATTGATTCTTTTGATCCCGCGGTTCCGGATGCTTTTTACTATCATCCAGAGTTCTTCAGAAACCAGACGAGGATCTCCAAAGCCTTTTAAATATAAATTTCCATGGAGAACACCTTTTTTTATCTCACCCTCTGTAGAAACAGTTGTCAAAAACTGGTATTCTCCTCCCAATACCTTTAAAGCTACTGCAGCGGTAAGGAGTTTTATGTTTGAAGCGGGAATGAAAAGCTGGCTGGAATTTCGTTGGTAAACAACATCGCCTTTGGTTAACGAAAAAACTTTAATGCCCGCGCTCCCATTTTCGAGACAGGAGTTTCGTAGAATGGAGTTAATTTCTTTTCCCAATAATTGAACAGGGTTGTTTTCAGCAAAGGAAGAATTTGACTGAAACAGAAAAATGGCAATTGATAAAAATGCTGTATTTAAAAGTGTTAAGCGCATATCAACATAAATTTTATAAGAAAAAAAGGAAAAGTCAATGAGAAGATGCATCAGGCTTAACTTGAATTGTTAAGCGCTTTAGCTATTTCATCGGCTATTTTTTTTGCCGCATCTGCTGGATTGCCAGCATCTCTAATAGGACGTCCGACAACAATATAATCGGCTCCATTAGCGATTGCTTCATGAGGGGTAGCTATTCTTGATTGATCATCATTTGATATTTTGCTCCATGATGGGCGTACTCCCGGCACTACAACAATAAAATCATTTCCAAATATTTCTTTAATAGGTTTTACTTCTTTGCCGGAACAGACTACTCCATCGCATCCTGATTTATTAGCTGTTTCCGCTCTATGCAGGGCAAGGTTTAAAGGATTTTGCAGTTCTTTTTTTATGCCGGAATTGATGATATCTTTTTTTGACAGACTTGTTAAAACTGTTATTCCCAATACCATAGTATTCTTTTTTGTGCTATCAGCAGCCGCTTTCAATAATTTTGTTTCTTCATTGCAATGAACAGTTATAAAATCTATTCCATGGGCGTTAGCTGCTCTTTGCGCCCTCCTGACAGTTTCCGGAATATCGTGAAATTTCAAGTCGAGAAATATCTTTGCATGAGTTTCATCTGCAATCAGCTTTAGAATCTTTGGACCTTCCCTGACAAAGAGCTCCAAGCCTACTTTAAATACTCCGATATTGTTTTTAAGGAGGTGAATATATCTTTTTGCTTCATCGATAGATGAAACATCTAAAGGGAATATAACGCGCTCATGTGGGAGGAAAATATTATTGTTTGACACAGGTTAAAATAGCATAAAAAGCTAAACAAGTGGTACGGATGACAGGATTCGAACCTACGACCTACAGATTAGAAGTCCGTCCTGACAGATTTTTTAACTTTTTTTAATGACTTGATTTTGTACATGTTTGGCCGCTAAGATTTACTTTACAATATTTTACATCATTTTGTCAATTACGGTTATTAAGGTGGGTTAAGGCCGATTAAGATTATTTTGGACACAGTGAAAACCTGCTACTTGCAACTAATGTCTACAAACACGGCCGCTTTGTTTATGCTACAGCAAGAAAAGAAAGCTTTTGGAAGGTACTTTTTCGATCAAGAAATGAAGAACTTCCTAAAGGTATTATTGATATTAATTTTTTAAATGATGAGGATAATTCTAAATTATGAATATAATTTTTCTGGATACTGAAACTACTGGTCTTGATAAGTGGCCTTACCCAAAAAAACTGATCCACATTTAAAGGAATAAATGGTCGGGACGACTGGATTTGAACCAGCGACCCCTGCGTCCCGAACGCAGTGCTCTACCAGGCTGAGCCACGTCCCGACAGATCTTTAGCTTATTTTTTCGCCGATCCTGATGACAATAACCGGTTTATCAAGTTTTCAGAAAATTGCTTATGCAGTTTTAACTGCATGGATTTTTCAAAACTATCGATTGTCGCTGCATTAATATTTGCAACATAACAATCACTGCCGGCAATAATGTCATTTTTTCTCGGTGCATGGGTAATAACAGCCATTTCGCCAAAACATTCTCCAGTGTGTATTGTTAAAAGTTTTCGTTTGCCTGAAGATTGTGATTTATTTATGACGTTGGCATGATCTTTCACAACAACATAAAACGATCAATCCGTTTCATTCTCTTTGATTATATATTTGTGCATCGGAAAACGTAATAAGTCGCAAAAAGTTTACGATTTTGTCAATCTCATGATCATCGAAAATTTAAAAAAACTTAGTTGATTTCAGAAGGACTACCCACTGTTCTTTACTTATATTAGCCATAGCTTTAATCTTTAAAATTTACATTGTTTTTATTCTATCTCTAAGGCGCATTTTCAATTCTCATTTTCCCATCCATATTTTCCTATTAGTTTTACAAAAACACAACCTGTAATGGATTTGGTATCAAATCCTTTTTCCGCCTTGGTTATTTTAAAAAGTGTTTGAGAAAAAGCCTCCCCTATTGGTATTACGAGATGCCGTTTTACTGCTAACTGATCCAGCAGTCTTTTGGGGATCTGCGGACTGGCGGCAGTCACCACTATTCCATCAAAAGGAGATTCTTCTCTCCAACCATAAGTACCATCGGTTACTTTCGTAACCACATTATTATATTTTAATTTATCAAGAACAGTTAGCGCATTTTGTGTTAAAAAATCAAGTCTTTCGATACTAAAAACTCTTTCAGCTAATTCAGCTAAAATCGCGGTTTCATAACCTGAACCAGTGCCAATCTCGAGAACTTTTTCGTTTCCTTTTAACTCCAGAAGTTCGCACATTAACGCAACCATATAGGGCTGCGAAATAGTCTGATTTAGCCCAATAGGAAGCGGATAATCTCCATAGGCTCTTTCTCTTAAAGCTTGCTCAACAAAAAGATGCCTTGGAACTTTTAAAAATGCCCTAATAACTTCTTGATTTTTTATCCCCCTGTCTACTAATTGCTCTAAAACCATTTTCTCTCGGGCAGCATCAAAATCCACTTATTTATACCTGAAGTCAGTTATTTTTATTATTTTTTAAAGTGTACAACATCTCATCACCTATTTACAACTTATAGCTTTCCTTATTAATCTAAAAAGATTATGATAAATGAGATTAGTCTTAACCTAATTTAACAAATGGGGTATTTTATGAAAGAGACTGCAAAGTTAACTTATAAAGAAAAATCTATTGAATTGCCTGTAACGGAGGGGACATTTGGAGAGAAAGGATTGGACATCAGCAAATTAAGAGCCACAACAGGTCTTATTACTTTTGATCCTGGTTCTGTCAACACAGGTTCATGTAATAGTTCTATTACTTATTTAAACGGAGAAGAAGGCATTTTATTGTACCGCGGCATTCCGATTGAACAGCTTGCCGAGAAAAGCACATTTTTAGAAACCGCTTATTTGTTAATTTACGGTAAGCTACCTAACCAGGATGAAAACAAATATTTTTCCGAAAGCATCATTAATCACTCGATGCTCCACGAATCCGTAAAGGATTTTTATTCTGGTGTTCCAGCTACGGCGCATCCTATGGCTGTGTGCAGCGCTGTAATAGGAGCGCTGGCCACTTTTTATCCTGACGCGCTGGACCCCAGAAATGAAAGACATGTAGAAATATCCATTCACCGGCTTATTGCAAAGCTGCCCACTATCGCGGCATACAGCTATAAAAAATCCATTGGCCAACCTTTTATGTATCCTGATGATTCCCTCGATTATTGCAGCAATTATTTACGTATGATGTTCTCTGTCCCATGCGCGGAATATTACGCAGATCCTGTTATAGCAAAGGCCCTGGATGTTTTATTTATATTACATGCCGATCATGAACAGAATTGCTCGACCAGCACCGTTCGATTAGTAGGGAGTTCTATGGCAAACCTGTTTGCGTCTATTTCTGCTGGCATTTCAGCCCTCTGGGGACCGCTTCACGGGGGGGCAAATCAGGCGGTCATTGAAATGCTTCAAAATATCCATGAAGACGGCGGGAATATTAATAAATATATTGATAAAGCGAAAGATAAAAATGATCCGTTTCGTTTAATGGGTTTTGGGCACCGAGTTTACAAAAATTTTGATCCCCGTTCGCGTATCTTAAAAAAATACTGCCAAGGGGTTCTGGATACAATGGGAGTTTATGAGCCGTATTTAGAAATCGCTATGAAACTTGAAGATATCGCTTTGAAAGATGATTATTTTATCGAGAAAAAACTCTACCCTAATGTTGATTTCTATTCTGGGATTATTTACAGGGCTATGAAGATACCTCTTAATATGTTTACGGTTTTGTTTGCCATAGGTCGCCTTCCCGGATGGATTGCTCAATGGGTGGAAATGCACAGGGATAAACACTTTAAGATCGGCAGGCCGCGACAGATTTTCACCGGCGCCAAAAAAACTCATTACGAGCCGATTGAAGAGAGGCAGTGAGAGAGTGGTTTAAGCATACAGCGGTCAGCTATTAGCATTCAGTTAAAAAATTTTGCCGGAGAGTACTCGCAGGCAAGAAGATTAATCTTCCCCATCCTATTCCAATTCTTTTTTAATCTTATCCAGAAGCCCGTTTACGAAGTTAGCGGAATCATCTGTTCCAAATTTTTTCGCGATCTCTATTGCTTCATCTATAGTAACTTTTGGTGGGATGTCTTTCATAAAAAGAAGTTCATGAACAGCCATACGGAGAATATTCCGATCAATGATACCCATTCGCTCAAGGGGCCAGTGTTCGCTAACTTTTTTAATATAATTATCTATTTTTTCCAAATTGTTTGCCGTCCCTTTAGCCAACTGCTCTGAAAAATCGGTCATTCCAGAGTTAATATTGTTTTCCTTCCAATAGCTTTTAATAATTTTATCGATATCTTCTCTTGTAATGTCTCTCCGGTAGAGAATTTTTAAAGAATGTTCCCGCGATTTTCTCCTTTTGCCCATTTTAACTGACCTGTTTATATAAATTAACCATTTCCAGAGCGGAAAGAGAGGCGTCCCAGCCTTTATTGCCTGATTTTGTTCCCGCCCGTTCAATCGCCTGCTCAATAGTCTCTGTTGTTAATATTCCAAAAATAACTGGAATATTAGAGTCCATGGCTACGGCTGCTACTCCCTTACTGACTTCAGCAGCAACATATTCAAAATGAGGGGTTTCTCCACGAATAACAGCGCCAAGACAGATGACTGCGTTTACTTTTTTAGATTTTGTCATTTGTTTGGCTAAAAATGGTATCTCAAAAGCTCCGGGGACTTTCGCTAAATCAATATCATTTTCTTTTACCTCGTGGCGAATCAACCCGTCGATTGCTCCTTTCTGCAACCTGTCAGTAATAAAATTATTAAACCTGCTTACAATAATTCCAAACCTGAAACCCTTTCCGGATAACTTTCCTTCTATAACATTAACCATAAACCCTCCAATTTAAAATTTAGATTCCCGCCTTCGCAGAGCTAAGCTCAGCTTTGTGAGAATGACACAACGGGCATTGCCGTCATTCTCAGCTTGATTGGGAATCTGATTAATTTTTATTTTTTTAAAGTTCCGCTTTGGAGACATAATTACAGTACTTTATTCTTTTCTTATTCTTTAAATATTATTCATTAAATGTCCCAGTTTTTTCTTTTTGGTTCTAAGATATTTAATATTATGTTGCTTGGGTTTTATTTCAATGGAAACTATATCCACAATGTGGAGCCCATAACCTTCCAGTCCTATTATTTTCTTTGGATTATTGGTCAGCAATCGTATTCTGCCTAATCCAAGGTTCACGAGAATTTGAGCCCCAATTCCATACTCACGCAGGTCCGGATTAAATCCGAGGGCTTCATTAGCCTGAACAGTATCCAACCCTTTATCCTGAAGCGAATAGGCTTTTAATTTATTGATGATTCCAATCCCGCGTCCTTCCTGGTAAAGATAAAGAATGACTCCTGTTCCTTCTTTTGAAATAATTTCCATGGATTTTTCTAATTGTTCTCCGCAATCACAACGGTGCGATCCAAAGACGTCACCGGTTAAGCACTGGGAATGAACCCTGACCAAAATATCTTTCTCTTTTTTTATTTCTCCTCTATACATAGCGATATGAACTTGATCATCTAAAATATTTTTAAAAGCGATAGTTCTAAATTCTCCAAAATCGGTTGGAATAATAGTTTCAGCAGAGCGTGTAACAAGCGATTCCCGTTTCATCCTGTATTCAATTAAGGATTTTACCGATACCATTTTCAAATTATGTTTCTGCGCAAACTTTTTAAGCTGCGAAACGCGGGCCATTGAACCGTCTTCGTTCATGATTTCACAAATAACACCGGAAGAATTAAGCCCGGCCAGGCGTGCAAGATCAACAGACCCTTCTGTCTGCCCTGAACGAACCAGGACACCTCCCTCCCGTGCCTTTAACGGAAATATATGCCCTGGCTGTACCAGATCTCCTTTTTTATAATTTGGATTAATTGCAGTTAATATTGTTTTTGCACGGTCTGAAGCAGAAATTCCAGTTGTAGTTCCACATTTAGCATCTATAGAAATCGTAAAAGCTGTCTGAAAATTAGATGTATTGTCACTTACCATCATTGGTAGTTCCAACTTTTCCACTCGTACTGGAGTTAAAGCAAGGCAAATCAAGCCGCGTCCCTGTTTCGCCATGAAATTTATTGCTTTCGGGGTAACTTTTTCTGCGGCTATCATGAGGTCTCCCTCATTTTCTCTATCTTCATCATCCACAAGAATGATCATTTCTCCATTTTTAATAGCAGTTAGCGCTTCTTCTATAGTGTTGAATGGCAAATTGTTCTCCTATTTATTAATTTAAAATCTTCTTTTTTGAGAAGTTTTTTTGTAACCCATTTAAAATTTAAATTCGAAACTCGCAACCCGAAACAAATTCAAATGACCAAAATCCAAAATGAAGTCAGCAAATTTTTAATATTTGAATTTTGGATTTGTTTCGGATTTTGATATTCGAGTTTATTTATTAAAATCCATGTGCTGTTAAAAACTCCTTGCTTATTTTACTTTTCCCCTCATTATTTCGATTTTTAAGATTTACAAACTTCTCTACATATTTTCCAATCATATCATTTTCCAGGTTTACAATATCTCCTGACTTTTTCCACTTAAGATTAGTGCAAACTTCCGTATGAGGAATAATGGAGATAGTAAAACTTTTTTCACCACAAGAAGCTACAGTCAGGCTGATACCATCTACCGCGATTGAACCTTTTTCAACAACATACTTCATAATTTTTTCAGGAGCTTTAATTGTTAATAATACGTCTTCTCCCTTTTTAATTTTTTTTGAAATGTGACCTACCCCATCAATATGACCACTGACAAAATGTCCTCCTAATCTCTCACTAATTTTTAAAGATCTTTCGAGATTTACTTCATCCGTTGGTTTTAATTCTCCAAGGTTTGTTCGATCCAGGGTTTCCTCAGAGATATCGGCTGCAAAATAACCATTGCCGCTTTTAACAACAGTCAGGCAAACCCCGTTAACGGCAATACTCTCTCCCAGAGTTAAATCAGAAGTAGTCGCATGAAACTCAATAGTTATTTTTGCCTGATTTCCTCTTTTACTAAAACTTTTTATTTTTCCTGTTTGTTCAATTATCCCGGTAAACATTTATTTAAGCTTTTAGCCATCAGTTTTCAGCATTCAGCTTTTTTCTCTTGCTGACAGCCGATGGCTGAGTGCTGAATGCTTAATTACTATTGTTTTGGTTTTTTTTAAAATTTAGAAACTTACCTGTTACTAATACCTGTGAATATACCCTTCTAGCATAAAATCATGGCCTGTTTTTCTTATGCTAATTTCTTTTACTGATACAGCATCCTTTAAAAAACTGATTCCATCACCCATAATAGAGCCGGTTGCGTTAGCGCCACCTATAATAATCGGAGCGATAAAGAAAATGACCTTGTCCACAATTCCGGATTGCATGGCAGAAGCATTGACTTTAGCACCCCCTTCTATCATGATGTTACTGATTTCCATTTTCCGCAATTTCTTCATCAAATCCTTCATATCCACTTTAGATTCTCTTTCTCTAATTTTTAAAACTACTACCCCCATTTCCATCAGAGCCTTTACTTTTCTCAAAGGCGCCTTTGCAGTGGTAGCAACGATAGTCTTTTGTCCGTTTTTTAATTGAACTGATTTCGCTGTTAAAGGGATTTTCAGGTGACTATCCAAAATAATCCTTATGGGGTTCATTAAATCTTTCTTTTTTTTCAACCTTGTTGTCAACACAGGGTCATCCCGGAGCACAGTATTTATACCGATCATAACAGCATCCACCTCATCCCTGATTTTATGGACTTGATTTCTCGCCAGATTTCCCGTGATCCATCTGGATTCACCGGTTTTAGTAGATATCCTTCCATCTAGACTGCTGGCTACTTTCAAAGTAACGTATGGGATTTTTTTTGTAATATATTTAATGTAAGCTGCGTTAATTTCCCTGCACTCTTTTTCCATAATTCCCTGCATTACGTTGATTCCCGCTTTTTTCAGTTTTCTAATGCCTTTTCCCGCGACTAGCGAGTTAGGGTCTTTCATACCGATAATTACATCTTTTATTTCGTTTTTAATAATTGCGTCCGAACAGGGAGGCGTTCTTCCGTAGTGAGAGCATGGCTCAAGATTAAGATAAAGTCTGCTTCCTTTTACTTTTTTCCCTGCATTTCGTATTGCCTCAATTTCCGCGTGAGAAAATCCGGCTTTTTTATGGTATCCTTTGCCGACAATTTTATTATTTTTTACAAGTACGGCTCCCACCATCGGATTCGGACTAGTTCTCCCTTTTCCTTTAACCGCAAGGCATAAAGCTTTTTTCATGTAATAGTCATGTTCCATATTTTCATCCAAAAAAAACCCGAAGAATCTATAGACTCTTCGGGACATTAATGCAGGGACAACAATACCTCTGCAAATAAGGATACTCTCAAGGTTTTCCTTTTTCCCCGTTAGAGTTTCTAACGGGGTCACCTTCTTCCATCCAGACTATAACTGTCGGCTCCGGACTTTGACCGGATCAACCGGAATGAACAAAATACTTTATTCACCCGGGTCGCGGGCTTTACCCAGCTAAACTGAGTTTACCGCCGGTGAGGATTTCCACCCCGCCCCGAAGGTTACAGCCTTATATCAAATATATTCTGCCATGTCAATAAGCTAAAGCTGTTTAACCACAGAGGACGCAAAGATTGCCGAGGAGAAAAAAAAGAAAACGATTTTACTTTTAAATCATTTCCCACCAACATATTCAGAGTGGCAACAACCAGAACAACAAGGAAAGGATTTTTCTTTTTTTAACTTCTCTCTGAAAGTCTTGTATGGAAGGCTGTTCCATAAGGTATCATAATTGTTTTCAACGGCATTGCCGATTTTAATATGAGGACAGCAAATGACGTCACCAAAAGCGGAAAAACCTATTTTGCTCCAGGGGGCATAACACTTGTAATCTTTCGGGTCGAGTCCTGTGGAATAATGCCTGATAATTTCCCGGTGGCTGATTTTGATAGGTGAAAACCGAATTCTCGGCGTAGTATTATTAGAAGCAAGGCCTTCCAAACAATCCAATTGGGTACGCAGGAGTTCCTGGTCGACTTTTGAGGAAGAGGAAGGACTTTGGTACAGCGGAGAAAAATTATTGATCTGCCTGTCACGAGAAAACACAGATGTGTTTTCCAAAACAAAATTACAATAATCCAGCTTTAAATCTTTTGCTAATGAATAAATAAAGTTCAGGTGGGGGGCGCTCTTGCTTGTGATAACAGTGGTAAGGTGAATCGTCGGGTAACGAGATCGTAAATGTTCCTTTTGCTTCTGGATTAGCTTAATCACTGAAATTGCTTTTTGAAATGATCCTTTTTTCGCAACAATTTCATCGTGAACTTCCTCCGGCCCTTCAATAGAGATGCCAACCATCATAAGTCCCGGTGTTATTAACGACCGTGATCTCAATTCAATCAGCGAGTAAACGGTTTTCTCGTCAACCAATGTTCCATTTGTAATGATATGACATTTGTAGCCTTTACATGCTGAAGTTAAAATATCAACCATGTCTTTCCTGAGAAAAGGTTCCCCTCCTGTAAATGTGATAAGTGTATTGCGCGGCAACTGACGAATTATTTTTATGATTTGTTCGGAGGTAAGTTCCTTGTTCTTATTATCAGGAGCAACAGAATCTTCTATTAATGACAGGGAATGGCACATATTACACCTTAAGTTACACCGGTAAGTTACATCAAAAAAAGTTTGTAATGGTGGAAGAGCAAACTTGTTAAAAAGGGGAATCTGGAAAAAAGAATAAAGTTTTGTTAAAGACAGGGATAGAGAATTAACATTTATCATAGGTAAAATTAAAGCTTCCCTTAGCAAAGCTGAGCTTATCTCTGCAAGCTATGGGGAATGCGCTCGCTAAACACTTTCATGATTAATTGAACCATAAATACTAATGCTATCAGAAAAGTGCTCTTCCTTAAAGTAAACCTCGTTAGAAATTGTTCGCAAATGACCTGCCTTAGTCAGAAACAATCACAATCTGGAATTTCTAACGGGGTAAAGTTATTATTAAACAAAGTAATTTTAAACTTGAAATAAATAACTTGATATGGTAATTTTAAGTTACGGAGAGATTAAATGAAATCTCCCCTGCTGTGTACGATATGGCTTGGTTTTTTGTTCCAACACTAATAGAATGGGGTCTCTGAGCTCTGTGGTGTGCATGCCCTTTGCGGGGAAGCCTGAAGCAGCAGTATTGGGAACCCACTTGGTATACCGGGATCAAAAAACTAAACGTAGCGGCACAATAGTGGGGGGAATATTTAAATAAATTTTTATATTATTGATTTAAGGCTTTTTATTGCTGAAAGGGTTTTGAGTTAAATAAAGTTGGGTGTGAATGGTTAAATCAGATCTTGTTAGAAAAACTTATGATATATCGCTTATATCATTCTGTTTTTTAAAAAATACCTTTTGTTTAATTACGCAGAATCTTAATCCGAAAATCTGTTTCTCTGAATTGTCAAAAACTATCGGTCTTAAACAGATTTTGTTAGCGGACAAGGTGAAATTAAAAAATGGTTTGATTTTAAAAAAGACTCCACGGGGGAGTGAAATAATTCCCCCCCCTTTGTTTTTTTAAGATATATTTTTACATTCATCCCCTTTCAACCCAAATCTTTCTTTCAAAACCTTTCCATAAATTAGCCATAGCGCTGCATTACTGTACTATAACTAAAAATGAATTGTACTTCCCTTAATCCTCGGGGGATTAAGGGGGTGTAAAAACCTTTGCCAAAAAAAGCAAAGTTTTAGAGATATAAACAAATGCTGATGCATAAAAATACATCGAAAATTTTCATTAGAGAAAAAATACAGAAAATAAGGGAATCACTTGATGAGGCTGAAATTATTTCAAAAAGCCGGGAAGTAGAAAAAAATTATTTTAAATTAACTGAACCTAGGAAGATTGAAAAATTATTGATCTATATGGCTAACGACAAAGAGGTTCAAACTAAAAACATTATCAATACCTGTATAAAAAAAAATATAGCAGTTTATTTGCCTGCTGTTGATGCTTTGAAAGGCAGAATTTTTTTTTACAGGGTGTATGACATTAATAATGAATTGGAAAAGGGACCGTTTGGAATATATCAACCAAAAGTACATGAGTGGAATTTACTTAATAATGAAAATGAGATTGACTTGATAGTTGTCCCTGGCCTGGCTTTTGATAAAAAAGGGGGACGAATTGGATCCGGAAAAGGATTTTATGACAAATTTCTGGCATCAGTTCCGTCCTGTAAATCTATAACTGCTCTTGCATTTGAGTATCAGATTGTTGACGAAATCACTCTTGCTGGCCACGATATTCCAATGCACAAGGTAATTACAGAAAATAGAATTATTCCATGTAAGGAGGATTAGTAAAATGTTTGGAATTCAACATGTTACGCCTAAGGCAATTATAGTTGTTGCTATGGTAGGCTTTGTTTTTCTGTTAATCGGGTATTATCTAAGAAAAATTTTGGTAGAACTGAAAATTCGGGAAGCTAAAAACCTCTCGCATAATATTATAAAAGAGGCTGAAAAGGAAGCTGAAAATATCAAACATGAGGCAACCATTGGGGCAAGAGAAAAAAGCTACAAGATAAAGTCGGATTTAGAAAGAGAATCAAAAAATAAAAAAAGTGAAATTAAAAATCTTGAACGAAGATTAAATTTGCAAGAGGACAACTTGTTAAAAAGACAGGAGGCATTGGAGAATAAAGAGAAAGACCTTCAGAAACATCAGAGAGGAATTTCCGAGACTGAAGAGCGGATAAGTAAAAAGGAAAGAAATCTTAATAATTTACTTACCGAAGAATTGGCAAAATTAGAAAAAATCTCTGGAATGACCAGTGATGAAGCAAAATCTGAAATAAAAGTTCAGTTGCTTCAAGAGGCCAGGCAGGATGCCAACACTCAACTCAAAGAGATAGAGGACAAAACAAAAGAAACTGCTAATGAGAAATCTCGATGGATTATTAGCCAGGCTATTGAGAAAATAGCTTCGGATCATGTATCTGAAACTACAATATCAATCGTGGATCTGCCCGGAGATGATATGAAGGGCCGAATAATAGGTAGAGAGGGGCGGAATATCAGAGCATTAGAGCAGGCGACTGGAATAGACCTGATTATTGATGATACTCCGGAAGCGGTCATTTTGTCCGGTTTTGACCCTATACGCCGTGAGGTGGCCAAAATGGCTTTGGAGCGATTAATTGCTGATGGGAGGATTCATCCGGGTAGAATCGAAGAAGTTGTAAATAAATCGAAAAAAGAAATGGATACAAAAATCAGAGAATTGGGAGAAAGGGCTGTGCAGGAAGTAGGAATTGATTCAATACACTTGGAAGAACTGAAGTTGTTGGGCAGGCTGCAATATAGAACCAGCTACTCTCAGAACGTCTTATTGCATTCGAAAGAAGTTGCGTTTATTTGTGGAATTATGGCTGCAGAATTAGGTTTGGATCAAAAACTAGCAAAGCGTGCAGGGCTACTGCATGATCTTGGGAAAGCTATTGACCATCAGACTGATGGGACTCATACTCAGATAGGTGCGGATATTGCGAGAAGGTATAATGAACATAAAATTGTAATCAATGCTATGGCATCTCACCATGAAGATGTAGACCCCATTTCGCCCATTTCAATCCTGGTAGCAGCCGCGGACGCATTATCAGCCTCAAGACCTGGAGCTCGGCGAGAAATGCTGGAAAGCTACGTAAAGCGATTAAGCAAACTGGAAGAAATAGGAGACTCTTTCAAAGGAGTAGAAAAAACCTTTGCCATTCAAGCGGGACGTGAAGTTCGAGTGATTGTGGAGTCAGGGGCATTAAATGATTCTGACTCAACATTTTTAGCTAAAGATATTGCAAAAAAAATTGAGAAAGAAATGTCGTATCCCGGTGAGATCAGAGTAACTGTTATCAGAGAAACCAGGGCTGTGGAGTATGCTCGATGAAATTGCTGTTTATCGGGGATATTATTGGAAAACCGGGAAGAATAATTTTATCACAGTATCTGGACAATCTGATCAATAAATATAAAATTGACCTCTGTATAGCCAATGGAGAAAATGCTGCTGGAGGATTCGGCATTACACGTAAAGTAGGTGAATCGTTATTTGATATGGGAATTAATGTGATGAGTTCAGGCAACCATATCTGGGATAAAAAAGAGGCTTTGGATTATCTGCCGAAAGAAAGCAGGTTTCTCCGTCCTGCCAATTACCCGAAAGGAGCACCGGGCTCAGGTTCTACTTTGTTCCGGTTTTCTGATGGAACTTACGCCGGAATCTTAAATTTAGTGGGACGGGTATTTATGCCTAACCTCGATTGCCCATTTCAAACAGCCGACAGGGAAATTCTGGAATTAAAAAAAAAAGCAAAATTCATCATAGTGGATATGCATGCAGAGGCAACATCTGAGAAAATCGCCATGGGTTGGTACCTTGATGGAAGAGTCAGCGCTGTTATCGGATCTCATACACATGTTCAGACCGCGGACGAAAAAATTCTCCCTAAAGGCACGGCATATATTACAGATTCTGGAATGACCGGGCCAATAGATTCTGTGATCGGCATGAAAAAGGAAACCGCGATTTTTAGATTTAAAACGTCTATTCCAGAAAAGTTTTCGGTTGCAAGCGGAGATACCCAGTTGAACGCGGTAGTGGTTGAAATAGATTCAAAATCAGGTCTTGCCAAAGAAATCAAACGCATCCAATTAACATCCTCATGAAGATTGCTGTAACGGGAAAACCTTTTGTTGGAAAAACAACCATTTTTAGAGCGTTGACCCGAGCTGCTGAAGATCACCATGCAATAGACAAACCTAATATTGGAACGGTAAAGGTCCCGGACCGGAGAATAAATTACCTTTCAGAAGTTTTCCAACCAAAAAAAACAACTTACGCGGAGCTAATCTTTACTGACATTGCTGGTTTTGAAAAAACAGCGACTTCATTAGAAAAACAACCGGAAATGCTTAACCAGTTGAAAACTGCTGAAGCTTTGTCTGTAGTATGCAAGTTGTTTGATCAAGATGCTAATTTTTCTCCTGTACAAGATATAGAAGAGTGGGAGTCGGAATTGCTTCTCTCGGATTTGCAGACTATTGAAAACCGGCTGGAAAGAATTTACAAGTCTTCTAAAGGTAAAAAACTTCGACTCCACGAGGAGGAAAAAAAATTGCTCCTTACTTGTAAAGAAACTATTGAATCAGGGACACCTCTTCGAGCTCTCAAACTTACCGGCACAGAAAAAAAGTTGTTGAGTGGATTCCAGATGCTATCTATTAAGCCGGTTATAGTTATTTATAACATAGCTGATAACTGGTTGGGTAAGTCAGAAAGCGAACTCCCGAACATTTCAAAGCTCCAGGCATATCCGAATATGGCCGTAACGAGCATTTGTGGGGAAGTAGAGTTGGAAATAGCTCAATTAGATGAAAGCGAAAGAATTGAATTCATGAAAGGAATGGATATTGAAGAACCAGGTCTGAATAAGTTTATACAGGCGTCTTACGGTCTATTAGGACTTATTTCATTTTTTACCGTGGGCAAGGATGAAGTAAAAGCCTGGACAGTAAAAAAAAATACAGAGGCTTTAAATGCAGCAGGAGAAATTCATTCCGACATAGAAAGAGGATTTATCAGGGCGGAAATTATTTCTTATGAAGATTTTAAAAACTGCGGCTCCATGAGCGAAGGAAAAAAAAAGGGGCTTGTCAGACTGGAAGGGAAAAAATACGTAATACAAGATGGAGATATTATAAATTTTCGTTTTAATGTGTGATTAATAAAATGTCAAAACAAACAGCATAAAATTTATTGTTTTAACGTTTTTTTAAATAAATCATTTCCCTTGATCAACATCACTTTGCATGGCCTTATAATTATCATCAGTTAGCCAGCAACCAATCTTAATTATATCTTTAGCTGAGAAATAGCATCCATAACAGCATCAATAATCTTCTGAGATAATTCCTTTTTGTTGCCCTCTGAACTATAAAAACCTTGCACATTTATTGGGCTTCCGAACTTAACGGTTACTTTATGAAAAGGTTTTGGGCCTTCTTGAGCCGTTCCTAATATTTTCTCCGCGCCAAAGATTCTAACTGGTACTACAACCGGTTTTGCCTCAAGTATTAAGCGGCCGAGCATTCGATTTCCCTTTCCCAACTCCCCCATCTTGCTCCGTGTGCCTTCAGGAAATACCATGACTTTTTCTTTTTTCATTAATTCAGTAATCTTTTTCATTACACTAATATGCGCGGATCCTCGTTTTACAGGAAAAGAGCCCCATGAGGATATTATTTGTCTTAAAACAGGGATTTTAAATAATTCTACTTTTGCAGGTGCAAAAACCTTCCCTCCTGGCATGCGAGCCAATATAGCTGCGGGGATTATGATGGTTTCAAACATGGAAACATGGTTTGATGCAAGCATTACCCCCCCCCTTCTCGGCACATTCTCCACACCGGAAACCTTTAAACGGTTAGCTAATTTGAAATATGTTATAATCACCAGCGCGCTAAAAAAAATCCAGCACCGATTAATGATAAAAAGTATTTTCCCCATAAAACCTTAAATATAAAATTTGATTGCATAGATTAAAAATATATGATTACACAGACTATAAAATCTATATAATCATTCTTTTATCAGTGTAATCAAATCAAATTTACTATGTCAAAAAAATTCAGTTTTGAACTTCTTAAAATCGAGACTAATACTAAAGCTCGCCTGGGGCTAATTACTACTGGTCATGGAACCATTGAAACACCGGTTTTCATGCCAGTGGGAACTCAAGCTGCTGTTAAAACCCTTACGCCGGAGGAATTGAAAGAAAACGACACTTCAATTATTTTGTCCAATACTTACCACCTTTTTTTAAGACCTGGAAATAAATTGATAAAAAATATGGGTGGCCTTCATAAGTTTATGAACTGGAATGGCCCTATTTTGACAGATAGCGGCGGATTTCAGGTTTTCTCATTAAATAAGCTGGCAAAAATCAAAGAAGAAGGAGTCTATTTTAACTCTCATATTAACGGATCAAAGTGTTTTTTGTCTCCGGAAATATCAATGGAAATTCAACAAGACCTTGGCGCCGATATCGTTATGGTATTCGATGAACCTGTTCCCTACCCATCTTCTTACGAATATGCAAAGAATTCAAATGAGATGAATTCAAGATGGGCGGAACGATGTAAAAAAAGGCATAGTGAGGAAAATCAGGCGCTTTTTGGAATAATCCAGGGAGCCATGTTTAAGGATTTACGGAAGCAAAGCGTGGAAAACATTGTAGAGATAGGGTTTGACGGTTACGCAATAGGAGGTTTGAGCGTTGGTGAACCGAAAGATTTAATGCTTGAATTCGTTGACTACACAGCACCTTTACTGCCTGAAGAGAAACCTCGTTACATTATGGGTGTGGGAACACCAACCGATATTATCAAAGGAATCTTATGCGGAATAGATATGTTCGACTGCGTGCTTCCTACCAGAAACGCAAGAAACGGGACTTTGTTTACTTCCGAAGGAAAGGTAGTTATCAAAAACTCAAAGTACGCAGATGACGAATCTCCACCTGATCCAATTTGCCTGTGTTATACGTGTAGACACTATAGTCGGGCCTATTTAAGACACCTTTTTGTAGCTCAGGAAATTTTATCATCGAGATTAAATACCATTCATAACGTTTATTTTTATAATAACTTGATGAAACGAATCCGTGAGGAAATTAAAAAAGATTCATTGCTGGATTTTTATGCAAGTGTTCAGCGGTCAGCAGGCAGAGATCAGGAAGATAAGCAAATACAGTAAGTCATGTACAATCACAAATCGTTGAAAAATGGCTTGAGATCTTTAAGATTCTCATTGTTCTTTTTATTTGTTTTAGCCGAAAGCTGGTATCTGAATGCTTGTTATTACTTGGTTTTAATACCGTACTGATTAATCTTTTTTCTTAAAGTGTTTCGGTTAATACCTAATATACTTGAAGCTTGAACTTGATTCCCTTTAACTTCATCCAAAACAATCTTAATGAGAGGCTTTTCAATCCCCAGGAGAACCAGGTTGTAAAGATTCCCTTCATAGCCATTTAATTTAGAAACGTATTTTTTAATTTTCTTGCCGAGCCAATTTTCAATAAGGACGTCCCGCGTTCTGGAACGGATTACTCGCTCTGCTGCCTCATTGATTTTATCCGGATTGATCCCTGCCTGAGATTTTGAAGCGCCAGATTTTTTGGACATGCTCAAGGTAGAAAACTTTAAAAAATGTGTAATACAGGGGAACGATTAGCTACCCAAATGAGGAATGAAGATATGGGATTCTACCAGAACCAAAATTTTTTTGTCAAGACCAAATGAATTTATTTTTTAAAATTTTTTCTAAAAAACGCATAAATTCTTCTTTTAACACAAGGGAGAGCAGGTAGGATTTAAATAGAGAATATTTTTTTGTTCGCTTGCCAAGCATTTTTCACCGGGATTACTATAAAATATGCTGGAGGTTACTTTTATTTTTTGCTATATTTTAAACTTTCAAATTGCTATATGATTTGCCGGAGTGGTGGAATTGGTAGACGCGCTGGACTCAAAATCCAGTGAGGGCAACCTCGTGACGGTTCGACTCCGTCCTCCGGCACTTTTAATTTCAACAAGATAGGAAACGGTGGCAAGCCGTTACTGAAGTCCAAAAAGCTTGACCGCGTTCTTATAGGCGACCTTTTCCGCCGTCTCCGGACTTAGATTTCCAAGCAATCCTTTCCGGAAAACCTTGATGGGCTTCGCCTATTTAGTGCCGTCATAGACGTCCGATCCCACCAGAAAACGATTTGGCATTTCTTCGATCAGATTCTTCCATCCCGACACAATGCCGTCGGGACCGAAAACCATCTTTTCCGGTTTATGGACAAAAGCCTTTGCCGGAATCTTGGGAACCGAGCGCTCCGAGAGGTCACAGAAGAAGTTGGGGTACTTCTCGAATAGAGGTTTCACGTCTTCCGGCCCGGTGTTCGAGCCGCAGTGCGCGAGAATCATTCTGGCCGAGGGATTGGCGGACATGAGGTCGTCGATCTGCTCACCCGTATCGCTATCCTATTCCGTGTGGAAGGTGATGACGCCATTATGTTTGTTCGAGAGAGCGAATAGAGCTTTCATAGCCGGAGAATTAATATCCGCCTTATGCCGCATTTTCGCTTTCTTTTTGTTGGTCGATGTGTTGAGAAAGAGTTCGCCAATGCCCATGATACGGCCTTCCTCGAAATCTTTCTTCAACAAAGAAAAGATCTTCTTGAACTTAGGGTTCTCGGCATTGTTCTGTGCAGAAACATCCTGGCTAGTAACGTAGATTGCGTTCAGGTCGGACTGAGCACCAAACGGATGGATCTTATCAGGTTGTGTTGTCAGGGAAAATACAAACTGGTAAAAGAAAAAGTGACAGGCGTTTATCAGATGGCCGTTATATTGATCATGAAGATGGTACAATCACAGACACCAAGATAGGCTTGATGTGGACGAATAAGGACAGCTATGCCGATTTAGGGAAATGCCTTGATTGGAATAAATCCCGAGGCTATGTGAGCAGTTTAACTAGAGGTGGTTATAATGATTGGCGCATGCCAACGGTAGAAGAGCTGAAGAGTATTTAT
>CAJXCL010000034.1 GCA_913051775.1 uncultured Nitrospirota bacterium
TAAAAATAGAAACCACCCCTCCCTCCATGTTGCTCTTTTGAAAAGGTCCGTATGTGTTAAAAGGACGTAATATAACAACAGGAAGACCCAATCCACGGGCATAAGAGTCTGCCAGGTTCTCAGCCGCCAGTTTTGAACCCGCATAAGGGGACGCAGGTTTTACGGGGCTGTTTTCACTGATAGCCCCATTATTTGCCATATCATATACCATGCAAGTACCAATGAGAACAACTTTTACATTGTGTTTTTTGGCTTCTTCAAGAATATTATAAGTCCCAATTACATTTGAAAAAAAAGATTTAGATGGGTTTTTCAAACTTTCATGTACATTTATTTGGGCTGCAAGATGAATGCAAATATCAACCTTTTCTTCAAAAAAAGGTAAAATGTCATTTCTATTGACAACATCCCCTACTATCAAATCCTTGAGGTTTCTATCGTTTTTGAATTCACTCAAATTTTCTTCACTTCCATTTTCTAAATTATCAATAATCCAGACACAGCAATCTTTCTCAAGAAGCCTTTTAACAACCCATCGGCCTATGAATCCTGCTCCTCCCGTAACTAAAATATTTTTTTTTCTGTTCATTCTGATTTTTTTAAGACATTAAAATAATTAGCCACTAAGTCACAAAAAGATTCAGGATAAATGGAGAGAGTGAAGAAAAGAAAAAAATCCGTTTTTCTCCGTCTCCCCGCCTTCTCCATTCATCCTTTCCTTTGCGTTTAGAGTCTTTGTGGTAAATTTATCTCTTCTGATTGCGGCTATACCGCGCTAAGTATTAAGATATTTTTTGGTTGGTTTTTCGATCTCCATAAAAATAGTCCCTTTTTTATAGATTCGAACTGTTCCAGTAGATTCGGAAATAACAATAGCCGTCGCATTTGTAACAGAAGTAATCCCTGCTGCGGCAACATGCCGACTCCCTAATCCCTGGGGAAATTCTTCTTTATTCAGCGCAGCGCTGAGATATCTTCCAGCCGAAGTTACAACTCCATCATCTTGAATAACAAACGCTCCGTCCAAAGCAGAAAACTCTTTAATTGTCTCTCTTAATTGTGGGTCCATAATATTTCGCTCACCCTTCTGGTATCCCTGGAATGGGTTTATAATCAGCTGGCGGGAAAACTGCAATACCTTCTCATGGCTCCCTATAACAAATATAGTTCCAATTGGCCTACCTTCACGTCCCTGGTTTGCCAGTTCTATAGCCAACGTTAGAACGGATTCGAAAACTTCCGGCTTTAGCTTGTCCTTTTTCCCCGGGAGGTTTGCAGAAGTGAATACCTCAAATTCCTTCCCAATATCTAGGACTATAAGATTATCAAAATAACCAAATTGTTGTACCCCTGATAAACAAACTATTTTATCTCCGGAAACAACAAGACCCGCAGAAACAGCCTTCATTACGGATATCTTGATTTTCCCTATTCTGGTTAAGTTTACTTTTGGAACTCTAAGAACATTTTTAAATATTTTTTTCGCTTTTGTATATGTTTCCTCATCCTTGGTTGCTAATATAATACTACTCTTAGAATTTAATTCTTTAAACTGATCAAGATTATCAGAAAAATCCGCATAAATGAGAACGGAATTTGCCCCAACTTTTTTTGCAATCGAGTTCGCAACAGAGATAAAAACATTATTGAAATACTTTGGCGCTTTTTTTTTAGAAATTGGTACTGATATAGATTTTTGCTTTGCCATTATTTTATTTCTCGGTGAAAAGCAGTAGCAGTTTCATCCCTTGTAGAAATAAGTTTTAATTCTCCAAGTGTAACTTTGGAATATTGAAAAATAACCTTCTTGGAAAAGGTGCCTGTTGTCTCCTCTTTACTTTTATAGGCAATAAACCTATCTCCAAGTGTAACTCCTTGACTTTTTTCTACATCGAGATAAACAATGTCCCACAATCCTACGGTTCTTCTCTCATCTTTTGCACTGATTATATAACCCTGAATATTTTTTTCTGAGGTTGTAATGAGGGATCGATCATTGGAATTTCCAGCTCAATATGATCGGTTATTAAATCATTTCTGGCAATTTCTTCATAACAGTAACTCCCTCATATTTCAGTTAATTCGTATTGTTCCTGGTGCATATCATAATCCGCCTTAACAATTATTTTTTTATTTAAATTTCCTTCCATTCTATCCAAGTAGGCGCTTTCTTCCCCAAGCAACAAATCTGCTACTTGAGGATGCACATTAATTAGTATTTTTTTCTTATTTGAGTTATTGTTTTCTACTGTTCTTTGAATTTTATCAAAAACTTCGTAGCAAGTAGTTTTGGAAGATTTAATGCTTCCCTTTCCATCACAGTATGGGCAAGGTTGGCAGAGAATGCGGTTAATACTTTCTCGAACTCTTTGACGGGACATTTCGACCAAACCCAATTCAGATATTTTTAAGATATTTGTCCTGGACCTATCCGTCTTAACCGCATGTTCTAAAGCTTGATAAACTTTTTCTTTGTTGCTAGCACTCTCCATGTCAATAAAATCAATGACGATTAAACCACCTATGTTTCTCAACCGCAATTGGCAGACAATCTCTTTTGCCGCCTCCAAGTTTGTCTTGAGTATTGTCTCCTCAGGATTCTCCTTTCCAACATATTTTCCCGTATTAACATCAATCGCAACCAGGGCCTCTGTCTGGTCAATTGTTATATACCCCCCTGACTTCAACCATACTTTCCTTCTAAGCGCTTTTTCAATTTCCATTTCAAGTCCGTACGCTTCAAAAATGGGTTCTTTTTCATTATGCAGTTTTACCATAGATTTAAAACCTGGCATATACGAATCGGCAAAATCCAGGCAACGCTGGTAAACCTGAGGCGAGTCAACTATTAACTGGTCCACATCTTGAGTGAATAGGTCCCTCAGCGTACGATATATTAAATCCAGGTCTTTATAAATTAAAGCAGGGACCATGCTGTTTTCTGCCTTGCTTTTAATATCCGACCACAATTTACCGAGAAAATTAACATCTGATTCAAATTCTTCCTTGTTCTTCCCCTCGCCTACTGTACGAACTATATAACCTGCACCATTACCTCTTATATCCTGAATCACTTTTTTCAATCTTTTACGTTCTTCCTCATCTTCAATTCTTCTCGAAATTCCAATATGATCTATGGTAGGCATGAAAACTAAATATCTCCCCGGCAGTGTTATATATGTTGTAATTCTTGCTCCCTTAGTCCCGAGAGGGTTCTTTGATACCTGCACCAAAATTTCCTGACCTTCCTGCAAAACTTCTTCTATCAAATATGAACGGTCAAAATCTTTATTATTTCTTCTTCTTTGAAAATTGATATCTTCCTTTTCCGTATCTTCATTATCTTTTTTAGTTAAAAGGCTTTCATGCTCTTCCATTATATCAATTATATCAACATCAGATACATAAAGAAAACCGGCCTTCCCCAGCCCAATATCAACAAACGCCACCTGCATACCCGGCAAAACACGAGTAACCCGGCCTTTGTAAATATTTCCTACAATGTCTTCATCCTTTTTATGATCAATGTAGAATTCCACTGCTACCTGGTTTTCCATTACACCAACTCGAGTTTCTCTGGGGCTGGCATTTATAATAATTTCAGACGACATAATAAGCGGCCTCTTTTACCATTCGGTAATTCCCCCTATCATTTTTTAACTCCGGATAGAGGGTACTCAATATTTTATGAGGTGATAAAAGCCTCCCATCGTTTACTTTAGCAACCAGTTTCAGGATTAATCCCTTTTTACTCAATGATTGAATTTTCAGACTATCAAACCATGAGTTGAAAAATATCTCTTCCATTTCTCCGTCTTTTTCAGAAAAAATATTTATTTTGTTTCGGGATAAAAACTCGGTAAGCCGTTTCTCATGTAAAGGTAAATCTAATGGTTGAATTTCCTTTATTCCATTAATATATATCTTAAAATGGATCTTATTATTTATAACTGACAACGGCTTGGAATTCAATGGAATTTCCATTATCGAATGGATTCCCAGCCGTATAGGCATCACATTATTTAACTTACTTCTTATAGAATCTGGTCTCATCTTTGCTGTTAAAAATATATCAAACAATTCTTCTTTACTTTCCATCCCAACCGGCAATGCAAAAGCAAATGAGATTCTCGGGCGAGGATGAAAACCCTTTGAATAATCAACCGGAATTTTTGCTCTACGAAGAGCCCTAACCAGCAGAGAACTTATTTCTAAATGGGATAAAAATCTTGCCAGATATGTTTTTGTAAACTGAATACGATATTTAAAAATAGAATCGCTGAAACGCTGATGTGCAAAGTTCTTATCTTGTTCCCAGGCTCCAGCTTGAGAACAAAATGTCGCGTCTTTGTGTCTCTGGGGTTCTATATCAGCACATATTTTCTCAAGACCACACATAAGGCACTTCCCTTTGCGGCAATCCTTTTCTTTTATTTCTTCTTTTGATCGCAAATATTCTTTAAACAAATACTCTTTTTTTACACCAATATCGATTAAGTCCCACGGAAATATCTCATTTTTATCAGTCCTGTTTTGAGTATAGAACGTCGGGTCTATTCGAGCTTTTTCAAATGCCACTATCCAGCTATCAAAGTCAAATCGCTCCGACCAGCCATCAAATTTACAACCAAGTTGAAAGGCATGAAGCAAAACTTTTCCAAGCCGACGATCTCCGCGTGCAAACACACCTTCTAAAAAGCTTAGCTTAGGATTCTGCCACTTAATTTTGTATTTCGACCGTGATTTAAATTTGCTTTTAATAAATTTAAGTTTTTTCTCCGCAGAAACAGAATTGATCTGAGAAACCCACTGGAAAGGTGTATGAGGTTTAGGCACAAAAAACGAAATACTTATATTTAGCTTCTTGAACTTTGGATTCTTTCGCTTTGCATTGAAAAACACCTTTTTGCAAATTAAGTGAATTTTTTCCAGGTCATCATCAGTTTCAGTTGGTAGACCGACCATAAAGTAAAGTTTAATAGTCTTCCATCCCGCTAGAGCAAAGTTTTCTGTTGCTGTAAGAACTTCTTCTTCGGTTATTTTTTTATTTAAAATATTTCTCAGCCGCTGACTACCGGATTCAACTGAAATAGTAATCCCACCCTTTTCTGATAATCTCATACAATCAATCATATCCTTTTTAATTGTCCCCGGATGCAGCGACGGTAACGAAAGAGAAATATTAGATGAAGAAAAAGAGCGAATAAATTCCGGAAGCAGTCTGTCTATTTTCGAATAATCTCCCGAGCTAAGAGAGAGAAGAGAAATCTCACTGCAACCTGTTTTATCCATAGAATTTGCCGAAAGCTCTAAAATCTTTTCGACCGTTCTTTCTCTAACTGGACGATAGATAAATCCCGCCTGACAAAATCGGCAGGCCTGGGTACAACCCCTGTCTATTTCTATAGAAACCCTGTCATGAACCAATTTAGCAAAGGGCACTACCGGCGCTACGGGATAGTCTGCCTTATCAAGATCCAGCAAAATTATTTTTTCAACTTTTGCATACCTGCTATCTTCAGGTTTAATTTGTTTAATATTCCCTTCTTCAGAATACTCAATTGTAAACATTGAAGGAATATAAACTCCCTTTATTCTAGCTAATCGCCGGAGGATTTGATTTTTTGTTTCCTTTTTCTTTTTAGACTCAACAAACAGTTTAAGAATTTTGATAATAACTTCCTCACCATCGCCTACGATAAAGCAATCGAAAAAATCGGCAAGTGGTTCAGGATTGTAAGCGCATGGACCACCACCTATAATTAGCGGGTGATCCTCTCCCCTGTCTTTACTTAAAAGTGGAACATGGCCTAAATCCAACATATTAAGAACATTGGTGTAGCTCATTTCATACTGTAATGTGAAACCAATAATATCAAATTTGTTTAAAGGTAGCTTGTTTTCTAAACTTGCCAGAGGCATACATTTTTCTCTCAACAACCCTTCATAATCAAGATCAGGCGCAAAAACCCTTTCCGCGGCAAATTCTTCTCTTTTGTTAACAATATGATAAAGAATTTTTAAACCAAGATGCGACATGCCAATCTCATATTTATCAGGAAAAACCAGGGCGATAGAAGCTTGCATCTTTTTTAAATCCTTTTTAATAGAATTTACCTCTTCTCCAATATATTGAGATGGTTTTCTAACAAAAGGAAGTAGATCTTCATAATTTAACCGCCCCTGGCTATTCAATGAATGACCTCCTCATCCCAATATTTAAAATAATTCCAATTGCTATATATGTTGACACAATGGAAGATCCACCATAACTCACTAAAGGGAGTGGTATTCCTACTACAGGAAACAACCCGATAGTCATGCCCAAGTTAAACACCACATAAAAAAATAATGTACTGATAATTCCTAATCCCAAAAGCATTCCGAACCGATCTCTGACTTTGGATATGAGATCTAACGCCTTAATAAAAAATAACAAATATAAAATCAATAGTACGCAACTTCCCGCAAACCCCATCTCTTCTGCCAGCACAGAAAAAATAAAGTCGGTATGCTGTTCCGGTAAAAAATGTAACCTGCTTTGAGTCCCCGCCATCAAACCCTTTCCCCAGAATCCACCGGAACCAATTGCTATCCTGGATTGCAATATATGATAGCCGGAACCAAGGGGGTCAATATTTGGATCAATGAGAGTAAGCAACCGTTCTTTCTGGTAATCTTTTAAAAAAAACCATGACAAAGGTAAAATTAAAATAGAAGTGCCTATTATTAAAAGTAAAGTTTTCGGATGAGTTTCTACAATCAAAATCATCACAAACAAAATAAAAAGCAAGACCATTGAAGTACCAAGATCTGGCTGTTTGACAATTAAAATAAATGGAATAGTAGTTAAAATGCCCGGGATAATAAAATTTTTTAATTTGTAATCACCAATAAGCTTTCCGCCTTCAAAGTATTTCGCCAGAGTAATTATAAGAATTATCTTAGCCATCTCCGATACTTGAAAAGTAAAATTTCCAATAGTTAGCCATCGTTGAGCTCCTGAAACTTTCTTCCCAAACAACAGGACAAAAGCCAGTAATATCAACAAGAAAAAATATATTAAGTAGGAAAATTTCGCTAAATGTCTGTAATCAAAAAGCAATACAATTAATAAACATGCTAGACCATAAGAAACCCATATAATTTGTTTAATGTAAAGTTTTTTTAAACTGTCACTTGCTACACCGTGCATAGCGCTATAAATAAACACGATACCTACAGATGAAATAATTAAGGTAAGAATTAGAATCGTCCAATCGAAACTTGAGACTATACGGCGATCAAACATTTTTTAAAGGATATAATTGAAAATATTTTTTTATAATTTCTCTTGCGACCGGCGCAGAGGCACTGCCGCCATGCCCGCCATGTTCAATAATCACGGAAACAGCAATTTGAGGGTTTTCAGAAGGCGCAAACGCTACAAACCACGCATGATCCCTGAATTCATAAGGGATTTCCTCTTTTTCTTCCTCTTCCTCATCACTTTTCAATTGAATCACCTGAGATGTACCTGTCTTTCCGGAAACTGTAATTCCAGGAATTCTTGCGCGGTATCCCGTGCCCCTTTTTTCAACAACAACACCTGATAAAGCTTTTCGGATAATATTCAAATGCTCTTCAGATACCGGAAGTTTTTTTAAAATTTGCGGGCTTGTTTTTTTTATCACAGTTCCATCATTAGTAATAATTTTTTTAAGAACAAAAGGTTTCCAGAGGGTGCCACCATTTGCAACAGCATTAATAAGGTTTGCCATCTGAAGGGGAGTTGCCAAGTTATAACTTTGTCCAATCGACGCGGATATCGTTTCCCCTGGATACCACGGCTCATTTCTATTTTCTATTTTCCAGTTTTTCGAAGGTACCAATCCCTTTTTTTCTCCCGGAAGCTCAAATCCAGCTTTTTGCCCAAACCCAAATCCATACGCGTACCTTGCCAACGCATCGATACCAAGGCGATACCCCAATTCATAGAAAAAAACATCGCAGGATTGAACCATAGCTTTATGCAAATTGACTTCCCCATGACCCCCTTTTCTCCAACACCTGTAATTTCTATTCCCAAGTTTAAACTTTCCTTTGCAAACAGTCGTAAACTTTTCATCGACCATGCCTTCACCCAGCCCCGCGGCTGCTGTAATGATTTTATAAACAGAACCCGGCGCATATTGCCCCTGTATTGCCCTATTTTGTAAGGGATGCAACTTATCATAGCTAAGCGCATTCCATGCTGTTTTAGAAAACTTTCCTGCAAACAAATTTGGATCAAAAGAAGGGCTACTTGACATAGCTAAAATAGCGCCTGAATTCGGGTCTAATACAGCAACCGCCCCTTCTTTTCCTAAAAGTAATTTTTCCACTATTTTTTGAATTTCTACATCGATGGTCAAAACAAGGTTCTGTCCCTGTTTTGGAAAAACCTGATGTAAAATTTTAAGTTCCCTCCCGGAAGCATCTACTTCTATCTCTTTACTCCCTTTTTTGCCTCTCAAGGTGTTTTCATAAATCTTCTCCAATCCGTATTGTCCTATATAGTCCCCCTGCTGATAACCTGAATTTTTTGCAGCAGCAAGTTGAGTCTTGCTTATCTCACCAACGTAGCCTAAAATATGGGCGGCTAGATTGTCTTCTCTATAATTTCGCAACGGCTCCACTTTAAAAAAAATACCGGGTAAATCTATTTTATGTTCTTCTATAAATGCCACGTCTTCCCTGCTTAAATCCCTTTCGATCAATATATCTTTATAGGAAGGCGCTGTTTTAACTGTTTGGTGAAATTCCTTTTCATCCATACTAAGGCGCTGGCTGATAATTTTATAAATGCCTTTAATATCATTTGCGTTTTCTGGAGTAATATAAAGGTTAAAAGATGACCTGATATCAACAATTACACGATTGTTTGTATCAAATATTTTGCCTCGATAATCTGATTGTAATACTTTTTTTGTCCGATTATTCTCTGACAACGTCTGAAGAACATCTTTTTGAAGAATTTGTAAATGCCATATTCGCAAAATCAATACTCCAAAAGAAATAATGATCACAAAAAGAAAAAAAGTTATTTTTCTTTTAAGATGTTCAATCAGCAAAGGATTGTAAGATTCAAATTTCATGGTAAAATCTTCAATATTATTTTTAACAGAAGAAAATTCGTAGCAATCTGCTTCGCGTTATCTAATTATTAGTTTCCTATTTAATCGCCGACTCTCGCCTTCTTTTTTTAGAGAAAACGACCACTTTATCCCTAAATATCAGAATAAATAAAGGTGCGACTAAAGTTGTGTAAACAGATGACAATAATAGTTTATTCAGCACTATTGCCATCTGTGTTTTATCCGGAATCGTCAGGAATACAATTAGCGATATAATGACTGAATCAACGAGGGACGCTAAAAGTATAAAAGTGAATTGTGAAAAGGTATTTTCAAAAAAGATTTTATCTCTTAAATAACCAAAAATAAAACCAACAATTCCTTTCGAAAAAGCATTCATGCCTAACAAATTGCTTGATAAACAATCCTGGATAAGCCCTAATGTAAACCCTGATATCGCTCCTCTACCTTCTCCTAAATTAACACTAATAAAAAAAGTTAGTATTAAAACAATATCAGGCCTAACTCCCATAATAGTAAAGCTGTGGAGAAAAGTCGTCTGGAATACAAATAGCAGAACTATAAAAAATATATTAGCTATAACATTCATTTCAGCACAAAGACTTCTTCAAGAAATGAAATTTTGGCAGATGGGGTTACAACAACATTTCTAAACAAACCTTTTTTAGTCTCTTCTACCTTGCTTACTCTTCCTATCAATAAACCTTTAGGAAACACTCCGCCTAATCCGGAAGAAATAACGGGGGACCCTACCCTAATGTCAGCATCATGCGAAATATATTTCATTTCACAAATATCACTCCCTTTCCCAACAACAACTCCTCTCGTTCGTTTATCTTGATCTAAGGCATCTACCGCACTTCTCACATCAGTAATTAAAAGGACTTTCGAGTAAAACGGAACCGTTTGAACAATATGTCCCACCAGTCCCTCGTAAGTAACTACCGCCATGTTTTTCTTTAAACCGTCTTTAAATCCTCTATTAATTGTAATCATATTAGACCAGCTTATAGCATCCGAACCTACAACAGAAGCTAAAATCATTTCTCTTTCTGATCCCAATTTGTATTTCAGCATTTTGCTGAGACGCTCAAAAGTTTTATTTTGTTCTGTATATTTCAGGGCCTCATGTTTTAATTTTTTAATCTCTTCATTGAGATATAGATTGTTTTTTCTAACTTGGGTTAATGAAATATAATTGTGCCATATATTTTGAATCTTTCTGATCGAATGGAAAAACAGCGACTGTAATGGAGAAACGATAGAAACAACCGCTTTCTCTAAAAAAGTTGGGATTGTGGTTTTAGCGCTGAACGAAATAATCAGGAGGGAAAAAAAACATATAAAGACAAAAATAAAGATTTTTTTTTTTTGAGTATATTGTTCCTCATATAGAAACTTTCTTTAAAAGTTCTATTTCATCAAGAACTTTTCCGGTTCCTAATACAACCGCAGAAAGAGGGTCTTCCGCCAAGCTTATAGGTAAGCCGGTTTCCTCCCGAAGAAGAATATCCAGTCCCTTGATCAGTGAACCTCCACCGGCAAGAACAATGCCTTTATCAACAATATCAGCCGCTAATTCCGGTGGTGTTCTTTCCAGGGTTACCTTCACAGCATGAATAATCTGATTAATAGTTTCCGCCAATGCCTCGCGTACATTGTCTTCTGTAATGAGGAGTGTTTTAGGAATACCTGCCACAAGATCCCTTCCTTTTCCTTCAAATGACTCGTTGTTACCAGTGGGATGTACGTTACCAATTTTAATCTTTATATTCTCTGCTGTTCGCTCTCCTATAAGAAGGTTGTATTTTTTCTTGATGTAATTGACGATCACTTCATCCATTACATCTCCAGCAACTCTAACAGATTTGCTAAAAACAATGCCCGACATGGAAATAACAGCAACTTCAGTCGTGCCACCTCCAATATCTACAATCATATTTCCCGACGGTTCCTGAACAGGAAGACCGACTCCAATGGCTGCTGCCATGGGTTCCTCAATCAAATAGACCTCCCGTGCACCCGCTGATTCTGCTGAATCTCGCACAGCCCTTTTTTCCACCTGCGTAATTCCCGACGGAACCGCAATAATAATCCTTGGCCTTACAAGAGCTTTCCGGTTATGCACTTTCTGGATGAAGTGCCTGATCATGGACTCTGTTATTTCAAAGTTTGCGATTACACCGTCCTTCATCGGCCTTATTGCCTGAATGTTACCGGGAGTTCTTCCCAGCATCTGTTTGGCTTCTGCCCCAACCGCAAGCACTTTACCGTTTCCTTGAGAAACTGCTACAACTGACGGTTCTCTTAATACTATACCTTTCCCCTTTACATAGACTAAGGTATTTGCAGTACCAAGGTCTACTGCAAGGTCAGTTGAAAACATACCAGCTATCATGTTAAAAACCACTTTTTCACTTCCCCTTTAATTTAAATTTTGATATCTCAAACCCCCAATATATCAATAGATTTCTAAAATATCAATATTAAAAAAATCCTACTGTTTTCTTTTTTTTATAAGAAAGAATAGCCTCCCTTCTCTGTTCATGGCGCCAGCCAGCTTTGCTGACTCTTTTCCCGTACCAAAAAAAATATCGACACGCCCTGGCCCTTTAATTGCTCCACCTGCATCCTGGGCTACCACAAACCGTGAAATATTTTCCCATCCTGTAACATTTCCTTCTACATCCGTTATAGGAATCTCCGTTTCAATAAACGCCAATCCGCCTTTTGGGAAAATTCTCGTATCAGATGCAATAGACCTTCCTGCTGTTACCGGAACTCCTGTGCTCCCTATAGGGCCCTGCTCCACAACTCTGAAAAAAATATAACTCTCATTGTGGAAAAGAACTCTCTCCATCTCCTCAGGATTAGATTTCAGATACTCGCGTATTGCTTTCATTGACATCATCTCTTTAGGTATTTTCCCCTCCTTGATCAAAAGTCTGCCTATGCTTCGATATTCTCTTCCATTCGCTGCAGCATAATTAACGTTTATTTTAGAGCCATCCGGCATCTTTATTATGCCTGAACCCTGTATATGAAGAAAAAAGGCATCTAACGGATCAGACAGCCAGGCAATTTCAAGCCCCTGCCCTGAAAGAAAACCAGAGAGGTCAATTGATTTTCTATCGTGGTATGGAGTCACGGCCCCGTCTTTTATACGTGCAATGATTCTTTTTCCTTTAAAACTTCGCCTAAAATCTCCGAGTTTGATTTCAATTAAATCATCCGGTTTACTATAAATTGGATATTGGTAATCATCTGTTTTCTTGTAATTCCCCTTAATAACCGGCTCGTAATACCCTGTAAAAAGCACCTTCTTTGTGCTATCAAATCCAATAGAAGTATAAATATTGAAATCTCGTATTATCCTGTAGTTTAAGTCCGATCTATCTTCAGACTCTTTTAAAATCGAAATGAAATGTCTGAAAGATTCCTTTACCTCCTTAACACTGTATTTTTGATTTCCATACGTGAAAACCCTGTCTGCAGGGAGTCGATTCAAAAACTTATTATTTTTTTCAATAGCAGCGAGGAGTGACCTCATGTCCAAATCATCATATAAATTAGGACGACCCCACCAACCGATCTTTTTTAATGCGTCAGAAGGAGACAATTTACCGGCAGGCTTATAATATGAAGCGCAACCTCCAAGGAAGGAAATAAAAAATATGAGCAGGTAAAAATTTAAAAATCTACGGGACATAATAAAAAAAATCTTTTTTAAATGAGCATTCTCTCAACAACATATTTCCGGCAATACCTATACATCCATCTAAACTGGGAATATTATTTGACTCAATATGATATAATTTTTTTCTCGAATTGTATAAAGGTTTCTTCATGAAAAAAATCTTTTTTATTAGCTTATTTTTATTTACTCTACTCGGCTGTGGCACTTCCACGGACAAAGACCTGACACCCTGTTACATCATTATTCCAAACAATCTTGAATTTGTGCGAATTTCTTATTATTACATTAACAACCTTGCTTATGGCGGCAAAGATCCTCTTCAATATGTCATTGAGATAGAAAACGATTCTAATCAGCCTTTGAATGATTTATACCTTACGATTAACTACAAATGGAGGGCTCCTTTAAAAGACATTTATTATTATCAAGGCTTTTTAAAAGGATATGAACCTTTTGGCCAATCCTCATTTCCTGAAAAAAATAAACTGAGATTTACATTTAATAAAAAATCATCAAACCGTTTAGTATTTACTGATCCATCCGGCAAACACATGCCTGATCTCACTTTTTTTCATTCTCTTCACCTAAAAACAGACCATGGGGCTGGAACCTGGGGTTTCCCTGATCCATAGTTGTATCATTTTAAAAATACGCATATACTCCTTGTTGAATGGCATCCTCATTTAAAGAAAAAGCATTAAATTGGAACCGCCCTCAATGGCCAGGCCTCTTAATAATTGTTCTCCTGACCTTCCTTGCATATTCACCGGCATTAAATGGTGATTTTATTTGGGATGATGACCTGCATATCACCAAAAAAAAGGCCGTCATAGGAGAAGAAAGCTTTAAGCGTATCTGGACAACCTCGGATGCCGTTTACTACCCGCTGGTCCTCACAACATTCTGGGTAGAGTGGCGGTTATGGAGCGGACAACCAATGGGGTTCCACATTGTTAATGTACTGCTTCATGTAATCAATGCAATCCTGCTATGTTTTCTATTCCACCAATTGGGTATTAAGTGGGCATGGCTGGGAGGAGCAATATTTGCGTTACACCCGGTTCATGTCGAATCAGTAGCATGGATTACAGAACTTAAAAATGTTCAGTCAGGCTTTTTTTACCTTTTAACGTTATTATTTTATCTTAGGTTTCTGGACAACCGAAGAAGACAGTGGTATTTAGCCACATTAATAATGTTTCTGGCAGCGCTTCTCAGCAAGCCTTCAACAGTAATGCTGCCTGTAATCCTGCTCATTATTCATTGGTGGTTGAACCGTCCTTTGCAAAAAAAGGACATTTTTAGTATTGTACCTTTTTTTGTTTTATCCGCCTTAGCCTCTTTATGGACTATATGGGAACAGCAATATCATTCAGGAGCCATAGGTCCCGAATGGTCTATTGGACTGCTTGAGCGAACAGTTATAGCCGGGTATAACATATGGTTTTATATTATCAAATTGTTATTTCCTTATAATCTTACTTTTTTTTATCCCCGTTGGGAAATTGATCCGTTATCAATTATCGCATACTTTCCCTTAGCGCTTTTATTAATTTTGTATTTAGCATCTTTAAAAAACTACACTGCGTGGGGAAAATCTGTATTTATTGCATTAAGCTACTTTATTATTACCCTGTTTCCTACCCTCGGTTTTTTTAATTTCTACTTTATGCGTTACTCTTTTGTAGGCGATCATTTCCAGTACCTTCCTAGTATGGGAATAATTGCGTTAATTACGTGTGGAGCTGCCTTGTATTTTGAAAAATTGGATTTGGCGCAAACAAAAAAGACATTTTCTTGGCAGAAAATAGGAGCGGGACTGGGACTGGCGGTGTTATTAATCTTCGGGGCATTGACCTGGAAGCAGGGACATATATATAAAGACATGGAAACCCTTCTTAGGGATGCTATCAACAAAAATCCAAAGGCGTGGATGGCTCATAGCAACCTTGGTATGATGTATGCGGAAAAAGGATTGCTGGATAAAGCATTAGTTGAATTCAAAGAGACACTCAGAATTTACCCTGACCACTCAGGAGCCCATAATAGCCTTGGAAACATCTACCTTCTTCAAAAAAAATATAAAAGGGCTGTTGAGACGTACAGTGTTGCCTTAAAACTCGACCCTGAGAACAAAGGATTTCTTTACAATCTGGCACTCTCTTATGAGGGTACGGGAAATTTTAAATTGGCCAAAGAGTATTATAAAAAGATTCTTGAAGACGAGTCCCCTGCAAAAAACCAGGATATAATTAAAGCCGTTAAAAATCGATTTTTAAACTTGCAAAGAAGATAACATTTGAAAATTTGCATTAAAACCCAAAATCTACAATCCGCAATTTAAAATCAAACTACATCTCAACTCCATCAATCTTCGCATAACAGAAGGGACATTTTGAATTTTTTATATGGTTCTGTATCACAGAAAAACCATATCTTTCGATCAAAAGTTTTTTACATTTGTGGCAGTAAGTGTTTTCTCCTTCGTTTCCCGGGATATTACCAGCATAGACATACCGTAACCCCTCTTCAAAACCAATTTCCCTTGCTTTCTTTATGATAGATAAGGGGGTTCTGTGAAGTTGAGTCATTTTATATGTGGGGTGGTAAGCACTGATATGCCAGGGAATTCCCGGGTCAACACCACATATAAATCTTGCGATTTCTTTGAATTCCTCCTTAGAATCATTTTTAGTTGGGATAATCAGGGTTGTCACCTCTATCCACAGCCCCATCTCTTTTAAAAACTTAATAGAGTCCAAAACAGGAGCCAGCTTTGCTTTGCATATCTTTTTATAAAAATCTTCCCTTAAAGATTTCAGGTCAACATTAGCCGCATGAAAAAAGGGTTTTACCTGTTCCATAACCTCTTTAGTCATGTATCCGTTCGTAACCATAACGTTCTTTAATCTATTTTTAGACGCAATAACCGCGATGTCATAAGCATATTCCATGAAAATAGTCGGCTCAGTGTAAGTATAGGACACGCTTTTACATTTACTGCTAATAGTCATATCCACTATCTGCTGTGGAGAAACATCTTCTCCAAGAATTTGATCCTGGTCTTTGGGCATCTGGGAAATATCAGCGTTCTGACAATGAAGGCACTGGAAGTTGCACCCAACGGTAGAAACAGAAAAAGAAAATTTCCCTGGTTGAAAATGAAAAAGAGGTTTTTTCTCTATAGGATCTGCATGATGGGCTATAAGCTTTCCGTAAATAAGAGTATAAAGAGTCCCTCCCTTATTCTCTCTGACGCCGCATATTCCTTTTTTTCCATCTCCAATTTTACATGTATGCGCGCAAAGATAACAGAGAACTTTATTCTTATCCAGCTTTTCATAATATCTTGCTTTCATCTGAAAACACCGGTTGCACTGATTAATGTCCTATAGACAGGATAACAGGGTAGGCAAGATGATTTCAATCATTGTGTAATAAAAGATAACAGCTATGAAGAGTTTAAGATGCACTCAAGGGGAGACCTGGCACTATTAATTCTTAACTTAAGCAAATAAATGTAAATAGGTACGGTTTGACCTCATTTACAAACTTTATTATTCAATACTCCATCCTTCATCGGTAGTATTATTAATGACGAGCAACTTTTACCACCTTTGGGCTTACTAACCGTTCAAAATCATTGTATGCCATCCTTATGAGGTCTGTATGGGTACCCGCGTTAAAAGCAATTTCTTTATCTTCTGTTAAAGTTTCATCAACAAAAACTTCCATTCCGCAAAGGTTTCCAGAAGTATCGCCCTCCTTTTTCATTTTTTTGGTTATGTTCAAACCATTTTCTCTCTATTTATTGTACTAATACTGCCTAAACTTCTCAAGCAGCATTTCAGTGGATAGTCTTGAAAATGGTCGGGACGAGAGAATTAGAACCTCCGGCCTCCTGCTCCCCGGCGAGTTCTTGGGTATTCTTAACGTTTTTTCATAGGAGCCTGATTTGTTGTGAAGTAGGGGTCAAGTTTGACGTTGGCCTAATTTTAAAATAAAATATTGATCCCTTTTCTTTTTGCATCTTGATTTAAGTCAGCTTAGTCAATCTCCCCATTCTAAAATACTGAAGAAAATTTTGGAACTGAACAGAACTGATGGGATTTGTATGCATCCCAAAAAGGTGGGAAGTACATAAGCAGTCTGAAGATCCAAAGTTAGGCACCTTCCAATCCGAAATCTCTTTCAGAGATTTGGCAATTTCACATTCGAGGTCGTCCTTGCTACGTATGGGTATGACGGAACTAATTTCGGCTACTGCCCTGAAGTAATCTATATGCCAGAAAAGTCTTTTTCTCTGTCTTTTGTGTCTTTCTATTCTCTTTAACAGATTTTTCTTTGCTGAGCCCACATAAATATAATAACCGCGCTTAAAATTTATCTTTCCAAGAGCTCCAATTTCTACAGACTTTCTTTGGGAAAGCCTGAGGACAACCAGATAACTTCCTCCATCTTTAGCCTCTCTTTCCAGCACTTTCCAGGGTACTTTTAAGAGTTTAATTTTAGAAGCCAGCGAAAGATCTTCATGCCATCTGATAGCAAGAGGAATAATCATTATCTTTCCCCTTGCTGAGTAAAGAGACTGTACAAAGTTCAGATCAGTATGATAATCAGGGAGAAAAAATTCTGTTTCAAATGAATTAATGAGAAACAAAATCGCCCCTTTTGTTTTATTATTTGAAATACGGGCAAGTTCATCAACATGCCTTCTTCCTCTTGAAGTAGGAGCATCCGGGAACATGGCAACCTTATCCGTGAAAAGCGTGCATGACTTTACCTCAAGAAAGATTTCCAGGGAGCCTTTTTGCAAAAGAAAATCAAACCGACAACAGCCTTTTTTTACTTCTTTCTTTACTACCACTGCTTCCTCAAGCCCCGGAACCAGACGTTTCTCTAGAAGAAAACGGACAGCATCATTTGTTTTGTGGGTATGAATCACTACAGGTTGACCGTTCTTATACACAGCCACTACTCTGTATGGCAGTTTCAGTTCAGGTCTGTTTGTCTTTTCAATATAGAGAGGTACTCCCGATAAAAGCAATTCCCATAACCTGCCTGGATTGGCTAAATATGCTTTTACTTTCTTACCCCCAAGATCACAGATAATGGTAAAGCGGTTTGGCCTGGAGAGAAAAACAGCCTTTTCAGTATTTTTGAATAATCGCAAAGGATAATAAAGAAACAGAAAGGGGTCAAGTCTTCAAATGACAAGTAACTAGCATCATCGTCCAAACAGACCGAACATAAAAAAAATATAAATAGAATTATACAACTGTATACATGATTTGTCATAAATTAACAGTATGTTGATACATTCGCAAATCCTCTTAATTGTCATTTACTTGAGCCTTAAGGACGGAGAGCGGGGTATGATTGTAAAACAACCGGTGGGGTAAATTCCACTCTAAGAAGAGGCGAATCAAACTTTTCTCAATCAGAACATACTAAATGCCAATCTCCATTAAGTTGTTAGACGTCAGTTCAATCCTCTATATTCTGTCAAAAGCAGTTTTATCTTGAAAAATCTGTGGTAATCTGAACGAGGTCGCGTTCAGCGGGACAGGATAAACAGTAAAAAATTGCATCGACCTAGTCGATGCACTCCAAAAAAATCATCATGAGAAAAAGAGCAGAATATAAATCCTTTCAAAGTAGTCGGTTTAGGAAAGTTTTATTAAGCTGGTATAAGGCGCAAAAGAGAGACCTTCCCTGGAGAAAAACAAAAGACCCTTACAAAATTCTAATTTCCGAAATAATGCTCCAACAGACGCAGGTGGAAACAGTAATACCTTATTACAAAGCCTGGATGAAAAAATTTAACACTATTAAAAAACTTGCCACAGCTTCTCTTGATGAAGCGCTTATGCTCTGGGAAGGAATGGGGTATTACAGCCGGGCAAGGAACCTCCACCTGACAGCGCAGGAAATAGAAAAAAATTATAATGGCAAAATTCCCGATTCTTTTGAAAATTTGATCCATTTACCGGGCATCGGTAAATATACGGCTGGAGCAATTGCCAGTATCGCTTTTAACAAACCTGTTCCCGCAATTGACGCGAATGTCCGCCGGGTATTGACCCGTCTTCTTTGTCTTTCCCCCTCGTCATCAAAGGATAAAACATTTTGGGAACTTGCCCTGAATTTAATGGTAACAGCTTCTCCCTCAGAATTTAATCAGGCAATGATGGAGATCGGGGCTTTAGTTTGTATTGCTAAAAATCCCCGCTGTCCGAACTGCCCCGTCCGCTCTCATTGCAATGCATATTTAAAAGGAATGCAGAATCGCTACCCCGCTATTCGAAAGCCTAAAAAAGTAGAAGAAATTGAGGTGGTTCTGGGAATTATATTTAATGACACTATGGTTTATATACAGAAACGTCCTCCTCAAGGGTTATTTGCCGGTTTGTGGGAGTTCCCCGGGGGAAAAGTGGAACCGGGCGAAAGACCTGAAAAAGCTCTACACAGGGAATTAAAGGAAGAATTAGGAGAAAAAGTCAGGATTATTAGCAATGGAAAAGCCATTCGCCACAAATATACCCGCTTTAAGGTTCTGCTCTATCCTTTTATATGTTCAGCGCAAAAGAGATTTTCTCCAGGATCAAGAAAGGGGGAGTTCCGATGGATTTTGCAAAAAGAACTGAAGAACTATCCTTTCCCTACCGCCAACCGCAAAATTATTCAATCTCTTCGTTTTCCCTAAACTTTGTGTCTAAGTACCCTGGTGGCTAATAAGCTTTATTCCGGCACTAAAATATTGACAATATGTCCTTCCTCTTTTACAATCCCTTTGCTATATTTTTACCTGTTATGGATTTGCAATTCGTAACATAATGCTTACATCAACTGTTCGTAAAAAGGCTTATTGATAATGTCACCTTTGAAAATCAGAAAAAACATAGTTAAGAACGTAAAACGTATTGTGATTAAAATCGGGAGCGGAGTCCTGACCAACGGCAAAGACAAAATAGATGAAACCATTATAAAAAAAATCGTTCTTCAAACATCATTGCTGGTAAAAAAAGGGTGTGAAGTTTTAATTGTTTCTTCCGGGTCGATTGCGGCGGGAAAAACCGAACTGGGCATTAAAAAAGCATTGACTGATATTCCTTCAAAACAGGCGGCGGCGGCCGTGGGACAAAGCCACTTAATAGGTTATTATGAAAAGTATTTTAAAAAAGAAAAACAAAAAACCGCACAGGTGCTCCTAACACATGATGATCTCAGTAACCGCTGCAGGCACCTTAACGCACGGAATGCCTTGATGACTCTTTTATCTTTTCATGTCATACCGGTGATTAATGAAAACGATATGGTGGCGGTACATGAAATAAAGTTTGGTGATAATGACACCCTTTCCGCCCTGGTAGCTCATCTTGTAGATGCCGATCTATTGGTGATTCTCTCTCATGTGGGCGGGCTATTTACCGGAGATCCTGCTAAAGATAAAAAAGCAACTCTTATTCCGTTTGCGGAAAAAATCACGCCTGATCTTCAAAAAATAGCGGGAAAAAGCAGTTCCCCCGGAAGTGTGGGTGGAATGTCTACAAAAGTGAAGGCCGCGAAGATTGCTGCTGACAGCGGTATTTCAACTATCATAGTTAATGGGACTATAAATGATATAATAACCAAAGTTTTTAAAGGGGAAAATATCGGGACGATTTTTTTACCCTCCCAGGACAAGTTGGCCCGACGAAAACACTGGATCGCCCATACTCTTAAAATAAAAGGAAAACTGATTCTCGACAACGGAGCGAAAAAAGCCATTATGAAAATGGGAAAATCATTGCTCCCTTCTGGAATAGCCGCGGTAACCGGCAATTTCGACAGTGGAGATGCGGTCGATTGTGTGGATAGCAAAGAAAATGAATTCTGCCGGGGTCTGGTAAATTACAATTCCAGAGATTTAAAAAAAATAATTGGAAAACATACTTCCAAAATTGAAGAAATTCTTGGTTTTAAATTTTATGATGAGGTAATACACAGAGATAACCTGGTTATATTATGATAAAAGAAAAAATCAAACAGATCGCGCAAAATGCTAAAACCGCTTCCAGAAAAATGGGGGGAGTTAACTCAAAAATCAAAAATGACGCCCTCCTGAAAATGGCGGACGACTTGATTGCAAATACGGATCAACTTGTAAAAGCTAACTTAAAAGACCTGGAATTTGCAAAACAAAAGGGGTTGAGCAGCGCTATGCAAGAACGCCTTATGCTTAACAAAGAGCGTATCGAAAAAATGGCGGACAGCCTCCGTGAGGTGGCGCTACTAACCGACCCTGTAGGTGAAATTGTAAAAATGTGGCGGCGTCCCAACGGTCTCCAGGTAGGAAGAATAAGAACATCTATTGGAGTAATAGGGATTATTTACGAATCGAGACCTAATGTGACAGTCGATGC